>BQJH01000168.1 GCA_021604605.1 Hyphococcus sp. | reverse complement strand
GGCGCATCTACCCACGCCCGGCACTATCCTTGAGGTTGGTTGTGGCGATGGTGAGCTTGCAGCAGCGTTGATCGCCAATGGTTTTGAACTGGCTGCAATTGACAGCGATAAAGACGCCATCACCAAAGCACAGGAAAAAGGCGTTAATGCCATTGAAAAAGAATGGCCCGCCAATCTTTCAATGACCGTGGATGCGATTTTATTTACGCGATCATTGCATCATATACACCCGCTTGATGAGGCTATCAGTGCAGCTCATAATTTACTGAACCCGCACGGCACAATACTTGTTGAAGACTTTGCTTTTGATGGCGCGGACACCAAAACTATCAACTGGTTTATGGGTACGCTGCGCCATCCTGATTTTGCGGCGGCTTTAACCCCGCCTGAAGGGTCTTTTATTTCGTCCCTTTTGCAAGCTGATGATCCCGTCAACGCCTGGAATGACGATCATAATCATCATTTGCATTCTATTGGGTCGATGAGAGACACAATTGCAAAAACCTTTGATCAGGTTGAAACGCTTGATGCGCCTTATCTTTATCGATACCTGATCCCTGCATTGGCAAAAACGAATGAAGCCGCTGAAATTCTAGACACCTTCCTCAATCAGGAAGCAGCAGCCATCAAAGCTGGTGAAATATTTTCTGTCGGCAAGAGGATTATAGCAAAAAGTCGTTCTGACTTAAATTCACAATCCAGCATTTGAAGAGCCCGGCCTTAACCGGGCTCTCCTGAGGGCGTTTATTTCACCATCTGAACCATAGGAATATCGTAGTCCAGATCATCGAAATGACGCTCAATGAGCCAGCCGTGTTTTTTGTAAAACGCGACGGCCTGCGTATTATCCCGAAAAGATTCCAACGATAGCTTGTCATATTTTTCAGAAAGGTTTTTTTCTGCGTCGGCGAGCAACAAAGAACCGACGCCAGACCGATGATAGGCTAAATCCACCATCATCAAATCCACCGTATTGTCCTTGGTTGCATAAACGCCGACCACAACACCGTCCTGTTCGGCAACAACACAATATTGATTTCGATCGTGGTAATATGCGGGAACGGCGCCGCTGGCGACATACCCCTCCACTTTCTCTTTACCGATCACGGATGGATATTTTTCCAGAACGGTTTTGTGAGACAACGTCGCCAGAGGCTCAACATCGTTGAGCGTCGCTGGACGCAACTTGGTTGTATTTTGTTTGGTCAATGTTTTTTCCTGACATCATAAAATGCGCGATTGCCACACTGGGACATCGCCTAATTTTTATTCAATTTACCGCCTGTCACTTGGTCAGGCGGTTAGTCAGGACTTCCAGATGCTTTGCATCAAATCTCCGTAATGGTACGCTAATATAGCATCTTTTCTCGGCGAAATACAGGTATTAATATACTATGGCAATCAAGTTTCTCTGTAGTTTTCTTATATTGTCCTGCGTCACCTTAGTGACGACCTTTACCGAGAGAGTCAGTGCTTGTTCAATTTACGCAAGCCCAACCCCTTATGAAAAAGATGTAGAGCTTTTAAAAAGGCCAGTATTTTCTGAACTAGTAAAGTCGGCAACATTTATTGACCTCGCTATAGTAACTTCGTCCCATAAATCCCCGACAAAATTGAAGGGTCAAATCTATGATTATAATGCAACATATGGAACTCGATATAATTTTGAGTCATTGGAATCTTTGAAAGGTGGGGGTGATAAAACATTTTTCTATATTGCCCCAAATGAGGATAATAACTTTGTCGCAGAACCATTATACAATGCAGACGGAGTAATTCCATCTACACTAGGTTTTCAAGTGCGTTACAATCAACATTTAGCTGAGCTTCGGCACAGACATCCTTTATTCTGGAACACCGGTGAAATTAATATAGGCGAACCAAGCACGTATGGTAGCTGCCGTACCTATGTCGAATTTGAGTTGGGAACCCGTTATTTAGTACTCAGAGATTTGCAAGGCGCATTTTTATCGGCAGAACAAATAGATTTTTCAGATGACATTTGGTTGATTGCCGTTCGAAATTTAGTGCAAGACCCAACTAAAGATTATGGCTACTCTATAGATTTAAAAAACTATATTAGAATGCAAGCACAACCGTCCATTATTGAAATTAAGAGTTGCAGAAATCTCTCATTAACAATTACGAACATACGCAAAAAAACAACAACAGTAAAAAAGCCTCAGCGATATATCTTCGACGGCATTGATGATTTTATCAACTTCCCCTTTGACAAAAAATCATGTCGCGTAGGTACTAAGTATTTTACCACATATAGTTACGACAGCAGTCAATGGTTTAAGGTTGACTCTTTTGGCATCATTAATTTTACAGATATTGCTGGGCAACTAAAAATAAAAGACCCACAAAAATTGCCACTTACAACCTTATATGATTGGCTCTCTACAGAATAGCCACAAAAAGTCTATTAAGGTGCTCCACTCATGGTTTGACCAAGCCTCTGAGCTAATATTACTTCGACCTACTCAATCCCCTTCATCCGCAGCAAAAGATCGCGCGCGTCGTTAATTTTCGCCGCGAGGTAATCTGTACCGCCTTTGTCAGGGTGGATTTGCGATATCAGTTTTTTGTGGGCCGCTTTAATCTCATCAACACCGGCGCCTTCGTCTAGCCCAAGGATCGCGGCCGCCTCATCTTTAGACAATGCTTTTTGCGTCACCGGCGGGACGCTAGAGCTTTTCACATCATCAGCGACATGCTTGTCTCGCCATGATTCAATCGCCATCACGCCGCCGGCCGCAACCAGCACCATAAAGGCAAGCGGCCATAGCTTCGCAGCAAACAATACCGCCGCCAGCCCCAACCAGACGACAATCTTCAGCATGGTGACATTGCGGGCGCCGCCTTGCGATCGGCCATTCGCGACCTGCCACAAGAGCCACCCTGCGCTAACACCCGCCGCCAATAATGCCAGAAGTCCGAATGACATGAAGCCTGCCGCTAAAAACCTACCACAAGATCTATAGCACAAGAGACATCAGTTCGTGAGGGGGCTGGAACGCTAAGCGGCCTGTTCGTGAACTTCTTCCGCCTGCGGCAGGTTGAGCAACGCGACGAGCGAACGAATTTCCAACCGCGCCGTCACATGGCTCATGGTCGAAAGACGCACTGGCGATCCCTTGCCCCCAAGGTCAAGCAGTGTCAGCCCCATGGGAAAGAGCTCACGATAGATCACCCGATCGCCAAACCCGCGCGCCAGCCGAAACCCGATGCGCCCTGATAAATCTTCAAGCTTGTCGCCCATATTTTTCTTGTTATTTGCGCGCGTCGCCGAAAGACGATTTCGCAGGACGATCCAGTCTATGCCGCCCGGCACGCCGGTCATCGCCCGGCGTTTGCGCGCATCCCATACCATCTCGCTGTATAAGCTCGGCCCGGCGATCTTGCCTGTTTCCGGGTGCAAGCGCGCCAAGAGATCAAAATCAACAAAACTATCGTTTAACGGCGTGATAATCGTATCCGCATGGAGATGCGCCAAACGAGACAGATGGGTATTAGCGCCCGGGCAATCGATGACCACGAACGCGCATCCTTCGAGCGACATCAACGCATTTTTTAGATTCTCGGTTTCACATTGCTGAGACGCCTCGCGGCTATCGAGAGAGGACGGCTCGACCTCCACAACAACAGGAAAATCAAACTCTTTACCTTTGAGTTCGCTGAATTTTTTACGATTTTCAAGGTAACGCGTGAGGCTTCGCTGGCGCAAATCAAGGTCAATCGCGCCGACCTTATGGCCGCTTTTTAACAAGGCGACGATCAGGTGCATGGCGGTCGTGGATTTCCCGGAACCGCCTTTTTCATTCCCTAAAACAATGACATGGGTCATAAAATCATCCCGCGCGAGGGCAAAAACCCCAAAATTTCACGCTTTTTGCTTACCTCAGGGAAAGCACCTGAAGGCTAGAATGAACACTGATCCGATTCTTGGCCCAAAAGCGAGAGATATGAAACACCGGCTTTTCCTGATCCTGGGCCTGATTTTGGCGTCAGCCCTGGCTCCAACGGGGGCTTTGGCGGATATTGAGCTGAGCCCTCTGCGACAGGTACTCACCGCTGAAAACCGTGAAGTCCGCTTTATTATTTCAAACCCGTCAAAGCGGATTCTGGACGGACAGGTCTCGTGGATCGACATGAGCGCAACGGAAACCGGCTATGCGCCCGCTACGCCTGAACAACGCACACGCCTTAGCGCTGCGCCCTATCTCACAGTGTCACCGGCGCAATTTCGGCTGAACCCAGGAGAAAGACGTGAGATTGTCGTTCGCTTAAGAGACGAAGCGACACCTCCAGAAGGAGAACGACGGTCACACCTTTTGATCGAAACCGGCGCCGCGCGCACCCTCATCCGCAAAGCGTCGGACAAGGGTCTGCAAGTCGATATTGAGGCCGGCATTTCAGCCCCGGTGATCATCAGAGGCGACGGCAAAGCGGACGCTTCTATCGAGAACACCAAACTCCTTCGCGACAGTGAGGGGATGCTCCTTGTTTCAACAATGATTACACCCAGCGCCAGCTACTCAACATACGGGAAACTCACCGCCTCGTTTTCGCCAGCCGACCCCGAGGGGAAACGATCCGTCTTGGGCATTAGAGAAAACGTAACGGGATACACCGACACCGAACATCGACTGATTGAAATTCCGCTCGGCTTTTTCTCCCTTGGCGCGGGTGAATTGACGCTACGATATGAAGGCGCGGGAGAGTTTGCCGGGCGCGTTTTTGACGAACGCAAATTTGATATTGCCCCGCCGAAATAATGCTTAGCCGGATTGAGCAAGCGGCAAGCGATCTCCATTAAAACCAGTAACAGAGCAATAAAGCCCCTTCTGCTGCAGGCTTGCACACAGCGCCGCTGCTTTTTCTTCAGAAGAGAACCCACCGCCGATAAGACGCAGGAAATTACCTTTTTCCGGCACCGTGATTTCTTCAATCCGCGGCTCTAACAGTCCAAGCTCATCCGGGTTTTCGCGCTGTAGTTTGCCCCACCCTTCAGTCGCATCAGCAGGCTTGCGGTAAGACGCTAAATGGACGCCAAAGAGAATGCTCTGAGTTTCTATCTCGCCATCGGCTTCGTTTTCAAAAACCGTGTCAGTCGAAGCAAAAGTCGGTTGCACCATGCGCGGTGCGTTTTCAACCGGTACATCTTCACCATTAAGCTCTGGCAGCCCCGCGTCCGCCACCGCTTCCCGTGGCTTAAAGGTCGGGTCAGGAACTCTGATCACTGGCGCGCCAGAGAGCGTTGGCGCAAGCGGGTCCACGGCGCTGTCTTCTGCTTCTTTTAGAGCTACCGCTTCTGCCAGCTTTTGCTCTTTGAGCAATGCGTTCAGTTCATTTGCGAGCCGGTCATTGTCTGCTTTGAGGTCAGAAATTTCTGATTCGAGCGCCGCAACCCGCATCTCGGCAGTTTCAGTCGTGTCTAAGTCAGCATTTGTGGACTGAGCGCCGCCTGTAAGTGTTGAACAGGCAGACAAAAACGAAAAACATACCAAGGCAAAAAGAGGTTTCACGGCAGGCGTCACGAACAATTCCTTCCGAACAAGCCGTCATACTGTCTACGGCCACGCATCGATATGAATATAGGGGGAATTGCTAGTGTCAACAATCCCACAACGTGTTCAATTCCATCGGAAATCCACGCTGATCTTACAAACCAGCCTCAGCCTTCCCATCAGGACCAAACGCTAGCGGCGTTAAGGAAACGGGCGTGTCGGCGCTGTCTTTTTCTAAGAGTCCGACCTCCGAAACGATTGCCGTGCCCTCTTCCGGGCTGGTGGTCAGGAAGACCAAAATCTCTTCAATTCCATCATCATCAAAGTCAGCATTGGCAATTTCTTGAAGGATGCCACCCTGATCGGCGCTTGCTAGCCGCCAATGATGATCATCGACTTTTGTCGGCGGCGCACTTGGGCTGACGCCATCAGTGGCAGCATTGCCCTCAGTAATGCGCAAGGCGCGCCTGTTTCTCAATGCCGCCATCTCCAAAGCATTTGGCGACCCGCCCTCAAAATAACTCTCTGTCGGCAATGAGGCGTGCGTCAACGCATCCAGCACCCCGCAGGCGCGAACAAAAAATGCCTCGCGCCGCATATCGCGCGATGACAGGGCGTACCAGCCTTCCCACTCCATTTCGCTATACTCGCGGCAGGTTGTGCATTGTGCAGTTTCTGCTGTTGAATTAGTCGGGTGCGTCATATCGAGGACGACCGGATCAGCATTGTGGTTGACGAGAGTCGCGTCGCGTAATGCAAAGAGCTCCGTTCGGGAATAACACTTCGCCGTGACGCCTTCAAAGAACTGAATGTCAGTCTTTAAGCAAATTTCAAAGTCATCCGATGGCGATGACGCCGCCAACACCATGTCAGAAGACTTTTCTGGTTTTCTCTCTATACCAAAATATGTCGC
>BQJH01000167.1 GCA_021604605.1 Hyphococcus sp. | reverse complement strand
ATTCTCGCATCGATCCGGCGGATTATTTCCGAAGATGAAGAAGCGCCAGCATCTCAAAAACCTGAGGCTCAAAAAGAAGAGCCGCAAGGTGAAAAGCTGCATTTAACTGCGGTGGAAAAGAAGACTGAACCGGAAAAAAGCGAAGCGCCGTCTAGTAAACCAGAGGATACGGAACCGGAAGCAAGCGCCATCAACGAGGCGCAGATCCTTTCCGCCCTTGGTCAATCTACGAAGCCGTCGGAGACAGTAAGGTCTTCGGATGAGGCTCAACTGCAATCAACAGCGAAGAATGCTGAGCCAGAAATCCCAGAAGTGGAAGACAATGACATGACAAATCAAAACACAGCCGCTGCCGTTGAAGATGATACAATCCGAACAATTATCGACGAAAGCGCAGCCGACGCCGCCTCAGCCGCCTTTAGTTCTCTTTCTCAAAGTGTCCGTGTGTCTGATGCGCCAGGCCGGTCATTGGAAGACATTGTCGTAGAGATGCTGCGGCCAATGGTGAAAGAATGGCTCGATGCGAATTTGCCAGCCGTTGTCGAAGAAAAAGTGGAAGAAGAAGTGCGCCGGGTGGCGCGCCGCAGCCGCTAGGGGCCCACTTTCAGCAGGATGCGAAGCTAGCCTTAGAGCTTTATCCATAGGGCGCAACGCTGGCTGATGGGTTGAGGATCAGGCGTTTCTCTCGGTAAATTGATGCCTTTATGGTTCTAATTCTTAAAAAGTAAGACCCTGATGGGCATGAGCGTTCAACACAGGAACGTCTGACCATCTCTTTTCTCGTTGTTGCTGACTTGTGAGCTGGGCTCTTGGCCTGGCTTTGTTGTTGAGCGCAGCGCTTCTTAAAACCATCTCTTGAGCCAGGGGCGTGGTCGGGATAAACCGGACCCTTCGCGGGCGCACAATCAATAAACAATGAGATCATCGGGACATGCTGGACAAAAACTTTAATTTTGCTGAGGCCGAAAGCCAGCTTTATCAGGCTTGGGAAGAGGCGAAGGCGTTTCAGCCTTCCGACAAGCCGGGCGCTGACCCTTATACGATCGTTATTCCGCCCCCCAATGTTACGGGCTCTTTGCATATGGGCCACGCACTCAACAACACGTTGCAGGATATTCTCTGCCGGTTTGAGCGGATGCGCGGGAAGTCCGTTCTCTGGCAGCCGGGCATGGACCATGCGGGCATCGCGACCCAGATGGTGGTCGAGCGCCAGCTGATGGAACAACAACAGCCGGGCCGCCGGGATATGGGCCGGGAAAAGTTTGTTGAGCGGGTCTGGTCCTGGAAAGAGGAAAGCGGCGGGCAAATCCTCAATCAACTAAAACGCCTAGGTGCATCCTGTGACTGGACGCGCGAGCGCTTCACCATGGATGAAGGGTTGTCCGAAGCGGTCAAGAAAGTCTTTGTTCAACTATACAAAGAAGGCCTGATCTATCGCGATAAACGTCTCGTCAATTGGGACCCGAAATTTCTAACCGCGATTTCTGATCTTGAAGTTGAGAATACGGAAGTGGACGGGCATTTCTGGCATTTGAAATACCCTCTGGCTGATGGCGTAACCTATGAGTTCACGACGAAAGCGACGGAGGATGAACCAGCGCGCACCGAGACCCGTGGGTTTATCGAGGTTGCAACGACCCGGCCTGAAACCATGCTTGGCGATACTGGCGTTGCCGTTCACCCTGACGATGAGCGGTATAAAGATCTTATCGGCAAGTTTATTGATCACCCTTTGACCGGACGGCGGATCAAAATTGTTGCGGATGAGCACGCTGACCCTGAGCAGGGCTCCGGCGCGGTGAAAATTACACCAGCCCATGACTTTAATGACTTTGAAGTTGGCAAGCGCACAGGGTTGGAAGCAATTTCAATCTTGAACGAAGACGCGACGATCAATGACAATGCGCCGGAAGCTTATCGCGGGTTGGACCGCTTTGAGGCGCGCAAAAAGATTGTCGCGGACCTCCAGAAGCTGGGTCTTTTGTCTGCGATTGAAGACAAGAAAATCATGCAGCCCTTTGGCGATCGCTCTGGCGTTGTCATTGAGCCCATGCTGACCGACCAATGGTATGTCGATGCAGAAACGCTCGCCAAACCAGCGATCGCGGCAGTGGAAACCGGCAAGACGAACTTCGTGCCGGGAAACTGGTCGAAGACGTATTTCCAATGGATGCGCAACATCCAGCCTTGGTGTATCTCGCGCCAGCTCTGGTGGGGGCACCGCATCCCGGCATGGTACGGGCCTCCTAGGCAAAAAGGCGGAGTTGTTACTGATATCCCGAAACCATTTGTTGCGGAAACAGAAGCAGAGGCAGTTAAACTTGCGGAGGAATACTACGATTGTCCTGTAGGGGTCACCGAAGATATATATTCTGCAGAACGTGAAATTGACGAAAATAATAACCTTATAATGAAAAAAGCGCTTTTAAAGCGTGACGAAGATGTTCTCGACACCTGGTTCTCCTCTGCGTTGTGGCCGTTCTCAACTTTAGGCTGGCCGGATCAAACGCCAGAGTTGGAAAAGCATTATCCGACCAGCGTTCTCGTCACGGCCCATGACATCATCTTTTTCTGGGTCGCGCGGATGATGATGATGGGGCTGCATTTCAAACAGGAAATTCCGTTCCCGGAAGTGTTGATCCACGGGCTTGTTGTTGATGAGCAGGGCCAGAAGATGTCGAAGTCGAAAGGTAATGGCGTTGACCCGCTGGAATTGATCGAGAAATTTGGCGCCGACGCCTTGCGCTTTTCTCTTGCGTCTCAGGCGGCGCAGGGGCGCAATGTGCGCATCTCGGAAGCGCGTGTTGAAGGTTATCGCAACTTCGCGACCAAGCTCTGGAATGCCGCGCGTTTCTGCCAGATGAACGAGTGTGCGCCCGATCCGTCGTTTGATCCTTCGACCGTTCAGTCAACGCTCAATCAGTGGATTGTGCATGAGGCGAATGAGTGCGCCGCCGCCGTCACGCGCGATCTGGACGCTTATCGATTTAACGATGCGGCTGGCGCCGTTTATAAGTTTATCTGGAATGTCTATTGCGATTGGTACCTGGAACTCGCCAAGCCAACGTTCCAGGGCGAGGATGAGGCCGCCAAAGCGGAAACGCGCAAAGCCGCTGCCTGGGCGATGGGTCAGATTTTAGCTTTGCTGCACCCGTTCATGCCTTTTGTTACAGAAGAACTATGGTCGGCTTTTGGCGCCAGTGATGGCGAGGGGAGTGACAATCTGCTTGTGGTTGCAAAGTGGCCTACTCATAAATCAGAACTGACTAACACGAACGCCAACGAAGAAATGAATTGGGTCATTGATCTGATTACGAATATTCGTTCTGTCCGTCAGGAAATGAATGTGCCTGCGGGCGCCAAAATTCCGATGGTTTTCATTGGTGATGGCGCACGGATAGAACGTCACCGGGAAATCGTAAGCCGGTTAGCGCGTCTTTCCGAAATTACATTGGCGGACGCCGCACCCAAAGGCGCCGTTCAAATTGTTCATGGCGACGCAACGGTGGCGCTGCCAATGGCCGGCGTTATCGACCTGGAAGCTGAGCAAGGGCGTCTTGAAAAAGAGATCGCCAAGATCAAGGGTGAGATCACCGGCATTGACAAAAAACTCGCGAATAAAAACTTTGTCGACAAGGCGCCAAAAGCGGTCGTTGAAGAACAGCACACGCGCCGTGCGGATTTTGAAGTGCAGCTAGAGAAACTTGATGCGGCGCTAGAGCGCTTGAAGGCGATGTAGCCGAAGTCACCGTTCATCCGGCTTTCGTCAGGATGAGCGGAGTTCGCCAATTGATTTTCAAATTAGCTCGACTCTGCCAGAAACGATAATTGCGTGATCATCGCGTTGCGATCACTTTCATCGCGATCGATGAGGCGCGTCGGGTAGTCGCCGGTAAAGCAATGATCCGTAAAGGCAGGCGCAGTTTTATCGCGGCGGCCTTTGTTGAAGGCTGTGTACAGTCCGTCAAGAGACAAAAACGCCAGACTGTCAACGCCGATGAGCTTGCGCATTTCTTCAACATCACGACCAACCGCCAACAACTCTTCATGGGAAGGGGTGTTGATACCGTAAAAGTCCGGATGGATAATTGGCGGGCAGGCGATGCGCATATGCACTTCTTTGGCGCCAGCGGCGCGCAACATCTCGCCGATCTTGCGCGATGTCGTGCCGCGCACGATAGAGTCGTCAATCAGGACAACGCTCTTGCCTTTAATAAGCTTACTGTTTGGCGAGTGCTTGCGCGCAACCCCGGCTTCGCGAATTTTCTGTTGCGGCTCAATAAATGTCCGTCCGATAAAGTGACTGCGGATCAGCGCCATCTCATAGGGAAGGTTTGCCGCCTGCGCATAGCCGATCGCAGCAGGAACGCCTGAGTCAGGAATAGGCGAGACAATATCTGCATCGCACGGCGCTTCTTTGGCGAGAATTTTGCCAAGTCGTTTACGCAGTTCGTAAACGCTTTCGCCGTCAACAATAGAGTTTGGTTTCGCAAAATAGATCAGCTCAAAAATACACGGACGCGCTTTTTGTTTCGTGGGCAGTAGCTGCCGGCTCTCAATGGAGCCGTCCTCGCGGCAGACGACCACTTCACCCGGATCAATATCGCGAACAAACTTGGCGCCGATAATCTCAAGCGCGCATGTTTCAGAGGCGAGGATAGGCGCGCCTTTTAAATCACCGAGAACCAGGGGGCGAATGCCAACCGGGTCACGGGCGCCGATCAAGCCTTCCGGCGTCAACACGGCAAGGGCGTATGCGCCTTCGACCTGCTTCAATGCCTCGATGAGTTTGTCCGTCGTCGACATATATTGCGCGCGCGCTGTCAGTTGCAGAAAGATTTCTGAATCTGACGTGGACTGAAAAATACAGCCGCGCCGGACAAGGTCAGCGCGCAGTGTTTTGGAATTGGTGAGGTTGCCATTATGGGCGATGGCGATGCCGGCCTGATCGAGATCAGCATAGAGCGGCTGCACATTGCGCAGCACCGTCGCGCCTTGCGTTGAATAGCGCGTATGACCGATCGCCGCGTTGCCGCTCAGATTGTTGAGGGTTTCAGCATCGGAAAAATTTTCAGAGACAAGACCAAGCTGGCGTTCTGTATAAAACCGTTCGCCGTCATAGCTGGCGATGCCAGCGGCTTCCTGTCCGCGATGTTGTAGGGCGTGAAGACCAAGGGCGGTGAGGGCGGAGGCGTCTTTTGTGCCGATCACGCCGAAGACGCCGCATTCTTCTTTTAGCTTTGGACCGCCGAGAAGGTCATCGAGTTCGGACTGACGACGCTGATAGCGCGGTCCTTCGATTTTGAGGTACTCCGCTGCGCGTTCCGTCATAGACCTCGAAGAATGGGGCTTCGAAGGATCGCGCTCTGGATACATTACTGCTCTTCCTCAATCAGGATATCGGCTATGGCGTCTTCATAGTTATCTGATTCTGGCGCGTCTACGGATTCAGGGTCAGAAAGTGCTGATTCTGTGGTGGTGACCGTCGTCACAATTTCTTCCAAACCATTACGGTCTGTGCGCCCATAACCATCAATCGCTGCGTTTTCGTCTTCATCTGTCGTTGAAATAGTCTCGATATGAGAAGATTCCGGCGCGAAGGTTTCAAACCAGCTCGCCATGCCAGCGGCGATCGGTTGGGTCATGGCGGTCGTCACTGATTCTGGTTGGCGGCTCTCGTCGAGATAGTAGCTGTAACCAAGATAGCCGAGGCCAACGAGAACCAGCCCGCGGAAAAAGCCAAAGGCGCCGCCGCCTATGCGATCAATCAATCTCGCCTGACCTTCTAACGGCGCGCGCTTTAACCCCATGTGGCAGGCGATGTGGGCGACAATAAAGAAGATGCCGAGCAAGGCGGCGATGACGATCAGGGAGCCGAAAAAACTGCCGGCAAGGCCCGTTGCAGCGAGGAGGGGTTCTGCGACCAGCCAGGTCAACCCTGCGGCAATGGCCAGTGACAACAATGTCGCTAACTCTCGTAAGCCGCCGCGCAACGCAGCAAAGGCCGTCGAAAGTCCAACGACAGCCAGAAACAATAAATCAAACATTACAAAACGCCCGTTGTTCTTCGCGCATGAACTGTATCAGAGCCCGAAATACAATTCACTGGCGAAACGCCCATTCCCCCACATTCTTCAATAGCCTTGAAATGATGCATTCTCAACCGTCAACATGACATGGCAAAGCAACTATCAGCCTCTAACCCAGGCCGCCAAGTCCGCCAGAGTTTGTGCGTGCCTGACCGAGAAGTTTGCCGCTTCCGCGCCAGCAGGGGTTAGAGCCCCGTTAAAGCCCAACTTTTTGGCTTCTTTAAGGCGGGCTTCGGTCTGGTTGACGGGCCTGACGGCGCCAGAAAGGGCCACCTCGCCGAAGACGACTTTTCCGTTGGGCAAGGGGGCGTCAAATAGAGACGAGCAAAGCGCGGCGGCGGCGGCAAGGTCAGCCGCAGGTTCCG
>BQJH01000166.1 GCA_021604605.1 Hyphococcus sp. | reverse complement strand
CATCGAGCGCCGGCGTCCACAACAAGGAATTGGGCGCCACATCAAGGGTCGTCAGCTGCCAGGCGGGATTGTACGAGAGATCATAGGCGACATCGTCGGCGGAGCCGTTCACGTCCCAGTCAAGATCCGTCAGCCGCGAGATCGCGTCATAAGCATAGGAACTGTCTGCGCCATTGCCATAATCAACGCTCGTGCGCCGCTGCAAGTCGTCATAAGTAACTGTGGCTAATGTCGCCCCGTTCGCTGCTGCGGTCTTCGGGTTGCCGGCCGTGTCCCAGGTATAGTCAACCTCAAACCCGTCCGGATGGGTCATCTCGGTAAGCCGCGAGGCCGCGTCATATTCATACTGAACCGGAAAGCCGGCATTGTATTTCTTTTCCGTCAACCGGCCCAGCGCATCATACGCATACGTCATCGCATGGCTGGGGACCGACTCTGATGTCCGCAAGCCATTATTGTCATAAGCATAGGTGACGTCGTTGGTCGTGCCCGGCGCATCGCGCAGGGTGATGCGGTTTAGATCATCATAGGTGTTGTCGATCTCCGTCCCGTCGCGCAGACGCTGATCGGTGATGTTGCCTGCCGCGTCATAGGCGTATTGCTCGCAATCATCGGTGGACTGATAGGTCGTCGAGCACGCCGCTGACGTTCCCGCCGTCGTCTTTGACGGAAATCGGAGTTTAATCAGCCGGTCATGGCCGTCATATTCATAAGTGGTCTTGTTATTGTTCGGGTCGGCTAGCGTCGCGATCAGGCCGTTATTGGTGTAGGTCGTCACCCGATCGTCAACCTCAACGGAGGTGAGATAGGCCTTGATGGTTTTCGTGACTTGCCCGGCGGCGTCATAAACCGTCTTGGTGATGCGGTCGGGGCCATAAGCGTTGGCGCCCGTGCCTTCTGTGCCGAGTGAACAAGCCGACGCCGGCAGGGAAGAGAACGCCGCCGGGTTCATCCGCCTTGTGGAACATTCAAGGCGGGAGTTATCGTCGTAAGAATACTGTCTGACGGCGATCTTGGTCGAGCCGTCCCAGATGATCTTTGAGGCTACGCGGCCATAACTATCGTAGGTGGTTTCGGTTTTTTCCAGCGATGAGAATGACGCCCAGTCCGCATCCGACTGGGAGTTGACTGTGCCACGCTCAACCGTCGACGGTAACCCGCGTGAGTTATAGGTGGTTTTGACCGCCATATGCTTGCGCGCGCCGCCTGCGTCCGGGTCCGGCGCGATAACGCCGATCACCTGCCGGTTGTCATTATAGCGTGTGCGGGTTGTGTCCGCTGTGCCGGAGAGCGGCCCGTCTTCCTCGATGCGGTTGGTCCACTCGTCATAGGCGTAGGCAATCATTGCCGTGTCATTCCCGTTGCCAGCCTCCGTGGTGATAGACAATAGCTCCAGATTGTTGAGGCTCGATGTCGTCGGCCATGCGTTTGTGGAAATGGTTTCCGCCGCGGCGCCATCACAGGAAGACCCGGTCGAACAAACCGATGTTTCGGTGAGCATGTAGACGGCATCACCGTTCTTGAGCGTCGTTGACCCATAATAAGTATAATAGCGCGCCTGCTTCTGGGCGTAGGTGTAACGGGTTTCAGGCCGGGCGAGAGAACCGGCGCCGTCCGGGTCCGGCAGTTTCTCGGTTAGGACGCCCCCGTGATTGGAATCATAGGTGTAATTGGTGACGTTCCCCAGCGCATCGGTCGTCGTTATCGGCTTATTGCAGGTTTTGGTATTGGTGCAGGAAGACGGGAATGTGGCAGACGTCACAATATCGGCAAGGCCGGAACCGGATTTGGCGTCCAAGCGCGTTTCTGTGACATTGCCACGGCTGTCATAGGTGAAGGTAATATAATTGCCTTCGGGGAGCGTCACCTTGGTTTTGCGGCTATATGAATCATATTCGAAAGACGTCGTGCGATTAAGTGGGTCTTTCACCGACTGGAATTCAATCTTCAAGCGCTCAAAGGTCACGATGTCGCCGAGAGAATAGACCGGGTTGATCATCCACATTTTTGAGACATAGACCGTGTCATTATTGCTGGGGTCCGTGACCGTGACGGTCCGCGTGGCGCCATTGGTCGATCCGATACTGCCTGAATCGGAGTAAGCGTAATCCCAGGTCTCGCCGTTTAGCGTGACGGACGTGACGCGCGGTTTTTGTTCGCCGGCAAGCGACAGGGTTGTATCAAGCTCATAGGTGACGACGATATCGTCGACAGTCGAACCGGGGAGTTTAATCTTTTCGACATATCGTTGCTCATAACCACTCGTGTAAGTGAAAGTAGTGACGCCGCCTTCCGCATCGGTGATGGACTCTAAGCGCGCATTACCGTCGCCCGTATACGTAAACTCCGGCCAGTCGCCTGAGTAAGAACTCGACAGAACAGACAGATTATATAGCGTTGTTTTGGTCGGCGTAATCCAGTCATTGTAGCTTCCGGCCGTAGTGGGAACCGTGTCGCTTTCATAATCCATCACCATGGAGTAACCATAATTGCTGGTCACCGAACCAAGCCGCAGCACATCCTCGGCGCAGTTCCCGACATGTGGCTTGGGCTGCCCCAAGGTTTCACTTTGATAACTCCAGGTGAGCTTTTCACCATCAGGCTTGGTTTGCGATGTAATCAACCCGACCTGGCCTTCATACCCCGCGAACATGGCCGGCTCGCCTGAATAGGAGTTACCAAATTCTGTGACCGTGCCGTCAGAAGAGGTGTAGGTATAATTATAACCGTTTGTGCCAACAGCCGTACGCGTGAGCGTAGCGCCAGTGCCTTCTTCAGCAGTAAACGTCCCGCCGCTGGACAGGGTAAAGATATTCGCTGAGTTCAGACCATTGACTTGATAATAGCCTGCGTCAGTCGTTGAGTTGGTTTTTTTCTTGGTGATCGATGCGTTATAATTCCCCATGGAGAGCTGCCAGTTCTCCCCACCAGCGCCCGCTTTGACTGAGTAAACCATCCCACCATTCTCCGGATCGCCGATGGACATTGTCGGCCCGCGTGTCGGGCTGAACGAGCCAAGCGCGATATCAACGCCATTGTCGTCCACATGGATGGTTCCAGGGCGAATCGGGCTTGAGAAGGAATGGGAGTTGTTCGGACCCTGTCCACAAAGTTGCCAGATTGCATGCGCCGGTGACAAGCTGGAAGCAAGCATCACCGAGGCAACAGCCGCGCCTTTGATCATGCGTTTCATTGATTTTGTCTTCTTGGTTTCAGCGTACAAAGCGGCGTTCATGCTGTGCAATCCTTGGGGCTTATAGAAAAAACAATCTTGAGAACGGAAGGTTCGCGGGCTAGTCGTTGACCACCACACAAAGGATGTCGGCGGGGCCGTAAAAATAGATGGTTGAGTTTTTCTCCGACACGGACATCGTGTCCTGAAGTGTGACCCCATGAGCGGTTGGGTCGAACTCAGCGATATCGGCAATTTCAGAGGTAAAGATCGTGGTTTCGCCCTGATAACATTCAAGAGGATAGCCTTCCGTCTCATCAGCAAAAGCTGCTGATGAAACGCCCAAGCAACCTGCAACAGCAAAGCTAATATTTTTGAAAAGTGTTCTGTTCATTATCCTATCTCCAAGCAAAGAATGTAAATTTGGCGAGAGAAATCACGACGGATCAATCGACCCGCATCTCGCAAGAGTTGCCTGTCCAGCTGTATCCGGAAATCGGCGCATAGTTTGTATCGCAAAACCCCGGTCCATCGATCGCATTGACGGCCGAGTGGATGACCGTCGATCCTGACTTGGTTTTGTGTATATACCCAAGACGCCAATTGTATGTGACTGACTCAGTAAACCCGGACTGGATGGCGCCAGCAGCGTTCCTCACATAGGTGATATTCGGATCATCATTGTTGATGGTGCCGACACCCTGGCTGTCAGAGATCGTCGCGCCGCTCGTTGCTGATGAAAGGTTCAGATAGAGCGTTTCATTGGCTTCGTAGAGGTTTTCTTGGGTCGTTGAGACGGTGACCGACTTGGACGATTGCCCAGACGTAAACGTCAGCGTACCTGATTTAGAAGTATAATCAGACCCTGCGGTCGCAGTGCCATTGGCTGTTACATAGCTGATATTGTGTGACAGCGCGGTTGAGCCTGATTTTGACACCGTAAAGCTAAGCGTGCCGCCTTCCGTCACGGAAACATTATTGACCGAGAACGCCGGACCACTGTCATTATTATTGATGGTGCCCACGCCCTGATTATCAGAGATGGTGGTGCCGCCAGTGGCGGACGACAGATTGACCAATGCTGTTTCATTGTTCTCATAGGTGCTGTCAGATGACGTCGAAACAGTGACGGTCTTCGTCGCCTCGGAAGCGCCAAAACTTAGCGTTCCCGATGTTGACGTGTAATCCGACCCTGAAGATGCGGTGCCATTGGCGGATGCATAATTGACATCATGGGACAATGCTGTCGCGCCTGTTTTGGTCACCGTGAAGCTGAGCGTGCCGCCTTCAGAAACTGATACATCATTGATAGAGAAGGCTGGCCCAAAATCATCATTATTGATTGTGCCTGCTCCCTGGCTGTCAGAGATCGTCGCGCCATTGGTCGCCGATGAAAGATTGACCAGAACAGTTTCATTGTTCTCAAAAGTTGATTCTGAAGTCGTAGCGATCACTACAGATTTAGTTGTCTCGCTTGGGCCGAAAGAAAGCGACCCGGACGTTGACGTGTAATCTGATGCAGATGAGGCGGTTCCATCGGCGCTTGCATAGCTAACCCCATGAGTTTGCGTCGTTGACCCGCTCTTAGTCACCGTAAAGGAAAGCGACCCGCCTTCAGAGACGGATACATCATTTATGGAGAAGGTAGGCCCGCCATCATCGTCCAAGATCGTTCCCGTCGCTTGATCACCGCCGGCAAGAATGATCGCCGGCGTTGCTGGATTAGAAAGCGTAAGGGTAAAGGCCTCCCCCATCTCATATATTGCGTCTTCTGTTAAAGGCACAATGATGGTTTTTGAGGTATCATTGGCAGCAAAGTTCAGCGTGCCAGAGGTCGCCGTAAAATCAGAGGCGCCCGCCGTTCCAACGCTTGTCGCATAATCGACCGAACTCACAGCGCTTGTGTCGCCGGCGCGTGTCACCGTAAATGTGACATCATCTCCTTCATCGGCGGAACTGTCGGTTACAGAGAATGTTGCGAACGGAACGACCGTATCGACGCTTGTCCTGTTCCCGGCGTCATCATAGGAATAATCAATGGACTCGCCGGTGCCATGATCAACTTCAATAAGCCGACCAAGGGCGTCATACTCATATGTGACATCTTGAGCGATTGCCTGAGCAGCGATGACAAAAAAACTTAGTGATGACAACAATAGACAGCGCTGTAGGCGATGCATGGACGCACTCCCGGTGTTAGCGCCAAAGCAAAATTAGCGCTTTTCAAAATTTAGGTTGCAGAAATCTCCCCCAACCAAAGGCTGAGTATCAGGGATCAAAACTGAACATTTTGGTGACGCGACTAGAAACAGAACTTAGCACTTCTGTCTTACGCTACAATTGATCGATACAACCCTTAGGGGAATTATGTCAATTCACATCTTGAAGATTCTCTAAAAAATATTTATTGGTCTTGATACTGAGTTTTCTTAGCCTAAGAAAACAAACTCTAAAAAGAAATCTATTTACGTAAATTATTTTCGACATAGCCCATAGTAAAAATTGGCCAATCTCCAAATCTCAACGAAACTACACACCCTAAAAAAAATTGTACATGAACCACGGAGCAGTAATTTTGAAATTGCCAAGAACATCAAGTTAGAAACTAGCGCGCCGTTGCAAGTTACCGATTACTATACAAAAGCCGCGCACGTTACTGCATTACACATATACTGAGAAGTTTACTGGGGAAATTACTATCGTTTTGTTTCTATCATCCATTGCAACATCGAAGCTTTAGACGTTAAAAACACATTATTGTGGATGGTTCTCTCCCTCATATTCCTTTGGCTTTGGATGACGAAGACCCAAGGCGTACAATGCTGCACGCATTAAATACACTCGCCCTTATCGAAGAATCTGATACGCGCCATATTGCCTCGGTACTTGAACACAATGCTGATCCGCTTGATCAGATAGTGTGCAAACTGGGACTCGTCACTGAAGAAAAACTCGCACATGCTTACTCAACATTATTTTCAATATCCGTGTTGGACGACTGCGCGATTGGCGATGAGGCGGATAAACTTCCTGAAAAGGTTACAAACGCACTCAATCAAGAGTTTTTATACTCCAACCGCATAGTCCCCATAATATCGACGGCTACAGCTGTGACAATCGCAATTGTCGACCCCTCAATGATTTCCGCTATTCAAGGGGTTCGTTTTGTGACCCGACCCCTTTGAACGCAGCCACGTTTAGGTAGTAAATTGGCAGCATCAAAGGAGGAATTGGATGTCAGCGAAAAGATATTCACCCGAAGAAATCATATCGAAGTTACGTGAGGCGGAAGTTTATCTTGGTGAAG
>BQJH01000165.1 GCA_021604605.1 Hyphococcus sp. | reverse complement strand
GTGTTGCAAAACGCGCTCAGCGCGCCTGGGCAGCCAGGACGGATCATAAATCATGGTACGCTCATGCCGTCCGGGAACGGTTGATTTCAGAAGCCGTTCAGGAGGCGACACGCTTTAACAATGTCATCCGCGCCCTTGTTGCGGTGACGCCATTGCTGGGCCTTCTTGGTACGGTGACGGGCATGGTTCAGGTGTTTGACGTGATGGCCGTTTCCGGTTCGTCAAACGCCAGGCTGATGGCCGCCGGCATTTCCAAGGCGACGATCCCGACCATGGCGGGGCTTGTCGCATCACTTTCGGGATTGATTTTTATCAACACTTTTGACCGCAACGTGCAGAAAGCGTCTCACCGCATTTCTGACGATTTGTTGATTGAGTAGGGTTCTATGAGAAAAAGAGCGACACATGCGGGCGAAGAGGCGGACGTAAATATCACGCCGCTCCTCGATATCGTCTTCATTCTCTTAATCTTCTTTATCGTGACCGCGACATTCCTGCGGGAAAAAGGCATTGATGTCAGCACGCCGGATAATAGTGAGGATCCGCCTGAGGTGCCGGCGCCAGCGTTGGTTTTAGCGGTGCAGGAAGACGGGTTTGTTCGGGTCAACGGGCTGCGCGTGATTGATCCTGGGTCGGTCAAACCTGTGGTGCAGGAGTTTATGGCTCGTGAGCCGAATGGATCGGTCCTTGTCAGCGCGGCGCCAGAATCGGATTCTGGCATTGCTGTGCGGGTGATGGACCAGGCAAAGGACGGCGGCGCCGGTAATGTGGCGCTGACGTTACAAAAAGAGCAAAGCTAGGGATGGTTTTGTCCTTGGCGCGTATCGTAAATAGTTTGCAGGCGGATTAAAAAATGGCCAGACGCAGCACATTTCAACAGGCGGCCGAAGAAGAAGACGTCAATGTGACGCCGCTTCTGGATATCGTCTTCATTATGCTGATCTTCTTTATTGTGACGTCGACCTTCGTGAAGGAGCCCGGCGTTGAGGTGGAGCGACCTGAGGCTGTTACCGCCGAAGATCGTCGAACAGCCTCCATCATTGTAGCGATTTCTGCTGATGATGAGATCTGGATCAATAAAGAGCAGGTTGAATTAGAAGAGGTAAGAACCGCCGTGCAGCAATTGCGGATCGAAAATCCAAAAGGCACGGCTGTTATTCAGGCCGATTCAAAATCTAAGTCTCGATTGTTGGTTGAGGTGGTTAATCAGATCCGGGCGACGGGTCTGACTGATATCGCTGTATCAACTGAAGACGTTTAACGAAAAAGGGATAGCACAGTCATGGGCTCACTTATCCGGCTATTGTTAGGCGTGCCCGGCGCCGTTGTGGTCACGGGCCTTCTCTTCTTGTTTATGGCGGCGATGATCAGGCAGGATTTAGATCTGGCCGAAGAAGAAGACGCTGTGAACATCAGTATTACGGCGCAGTTACAAGATTCTGACCTCAGCGCCAATGCGGCGGACATTAAGCGTCCAACACTTGATACGCCGCCGCCGCCGCCGCCTGCGGTGACCGACCCAACAAACCGGCCGACGCTGGACGGCGCACAGGTGCAGGTTCCAAAAATTGACGCTAATTTAAGTATTGGCCCGGGGTTTAACCCTGATCGGGATGCCCAGCCATTGGTGCGGATCCCGCCGCAATTTCCTGAGCGGTGCAAAGCAGCGACAGGCGGCGACACTGTTCTGCTACAGTTTGACGTAACGCCAGAGGGGCAGACTGCGAATATTGAAGTTGTTGATTCTACAAACCGGTGTTTCAACCGGGCGGCGAGCCGTTCTGTTGAGCGTTGGAAGTATCAGCCCAAGATCGTAGACAATAAAGCGGAATGGCGCCGCGGTGTGCGCACGACCATCAGGTTCCAACCGCCAGCTGATTAATAAATTTATGTAAATGCACGTTCTTTCTAGTCGAAAGACGGTATGAGGTAGACGAAACATGATGAAGAAGCGCTGGAAATTTACAAAAGTTCTTTTATCCGCTTCTGTAGTGGCGCTTGCTGCGGTTGGGACGTCAGCGCCCGCTATGGCGCAGCAATGTGCATCAGAAAGGGAAAGCTCTCCAACCCTTAGCCCCCGGATTGGTAAGCGGATACAGGACTTATATACGCTTTCCGAGGAGGAAAAGTATCAGGAAGCTCTAGCTGGGTACAATCAACTGATTTCGCAACAGGGCGATTCTTTAAGTGCATATGAGAAATCGACAATATACGAATTGCGTGGATCAATTAGAGCAAATTCTGAAGATTACCGCGGGGCGTTGAGAGATTTTGAGGTAGCAGTTAACACAAATGGCCTACCGGTCTCACGCAACAACCAGCTGCGGTTTTTTATCGCGCAATTGTATTTTCAGCTCGAAGATTTTGATAGCGCTATCAAAGGTCTGAATGGTTGGATTAGTAATTCTCTCGCCTGTGGCGAAGTGGTGGATTCAGACGCCTATTTCCTATTGGCGGCGGCTTATATCCAAAAGAGCCCACCCAATTATCGGTTGGCAATGGACCCCGCTGAAAAGGCGAAAGCTACCGCGCCGGCCCCGAAAAAAACGCACTATGATGTGCTAAACCAAGTTTATAATGAGTTGAAAGAAGAGACCAAGCGGGGCGCCTTGCTTGAGCAAATGGTCAACTACTGGCCTTCTGAAAAGCAATATTGGGTTCAACTTTCTGGCCTTTATGAAACTACTGGTAAATCTCAGGAAGCCTTTTCCGTTCTTGAAGTTGCTTACCGTGCCGGCTTGTTAACAACCGAGGGGGAGCTTAAGTCTCTCGTTCAATATTATTCATACTTCGATAACCCCTATCGCGCTGCAAAAATGCTTGAGCGCGAAATGGCGGCGGAAAATATTGAACGCACTCAGGATAATCTGATTTTGTTGTCGCAATTGTGGTCGCAAGCACGCGAACACAAAAAATCGATCCCGATCCTGCGGGAAGCGGCAAATAATGCACCTAATGGAGAGCTATCCTATCGCCTCGGCATGGTGTTGCTTGCTGATGAACAATATCGCGCCTCTCAAACAGCGCTTGAGCGCGCTCTTAACAAGGGCGGCATGGACTCCAAAGACACAGGCGACGCCTGGTTATTGCTGGGGACAGCGCGCTTCAGTCAAGCGGGACCAGAAGATGTGGCTATCTGGCGCAACGCGCGCAAGGCTTTCGTTAATGCTCAGCGTTATCCAACGGCGCGTAATCGAGCTACAGGCTGGATCACTTATATCGATGCGGTGATCGACACTTATGTTCGAGGTATCGAACTGGAAAGAAGGCAAAAGCTACAAATTTGTCTTGATAAGCTTGGTCGGATTGAGCGCGATCAGCGTATCCGCGATCTGCAAAACCGTGAAGCGACACCGGAAGAGCGGGCGGCGGAAGCAGCCGTTCAAGCGGAATGCGGTGAAGATGCTCTTGCTGCTGAAGAGGCGAGTGAAGGTGCTGCTGAAGGCGCGACCGAAGACGGTGCGGATGAGGCCACTGAAGAAACCGCTGAAGCAACTGAATAAACATCACAACGCTTACTGATGAAAAAGGCCCGGGAAATTCCCGGGCCTTTTTCATTGTCGATTAGTGCGCAGCGTCGTTGTTGACGCTGGTTAACGTGTCCTTAATATTCGTTGCGCTCGCCTAAAATTCGGCCGCCATCATTGGCGTCTGGCGTGCGGTTGTTGCACTCCATATAGCCCTGGCGCCAACCGGCGCGATACGCGTCATCATTTTCAAACGCATAAGCGTCGCGCTCAGACTTTGTTGAAAAGCTTTTATCCTCTTCCGTTGAGGTGGTGCAGCCATCGCCATAGCCGACCTGAAAGCTTGGAAACTCCCGCAAAGGCACCGCATTCGGGTCAGAGCTGACGCAGGCCGTGCTTAACAGCGCTGCTGCGATTGGGATGAAACGGGCGGATTTGCGCGCAAACGCTTTGTTTGCAAACACATTCTCTAAAAATACATTCTTAATAAACACGGGACCCTACGTCCTTATCTGACTGATTTTCCTGATCCTAGCAAAGCCAGAACGTTTCGTCTTGGAAAACCCGCTATAAAAGTGAAATCCCTCGTTAACGGTGTTCCTGTTACAACGGTTTTGAAAAAAACGCGGAATGATGCGGATATGTCCGATTTTGACACGGTAGAGGGAACGTCGCCGGTCCCTGATGCTGAGACGATGCTGACGCCAATCACAAGGATTGGCGTGACGCCGCGCGCTCAGATGGTCCGCAAGCTTGCCGATATTGTTGTGCTGCCAAATGGGCGAATTTCTTCTAATGAACGCGCTCTGGTTGCAGACATTCTGCTTCAGGTGATCGACAAGGTAGAGCCGGATCTGCGGATAGAGGTTGCCTCGCGCATTGCCCGGGTCAGTGAAAGTCCGCCGGCGCTCGTGCGGATGTTGCTGCTGGATGAGCCAAAAGTCGCCCGACAGATTATCGAAGGGGCCGAAACGCTGGCTGAAGCGCTGCTCATTGAAGCGGCGCGTGAAGGAACGATGGCCCATCGCATGATGATCGCCAAGCGCAACGGACTAACAACCGCTGTTGCTGATGTGGTTTTAAGCTTTCATGAAATCGACGTGTGTCTGGCGGTTTTGAAACGTCAGGACTGTTTACTGTCGCCGAATGCGATCAATCAACTTGTTGCCCATAGCGCAACCCGGGTCGATCTTCAGTTGCCGCTATTGCGCCGCGCCGAACTGGAGCCGGCCCACGGATTTATGATGTTCTGGTGGGTGCAACCTGAGCAGCGCAAACGTATTCTGATCCGGTTTTCTCTCGACCGGGGCATTATTCAGGATGCGCTCGCGGATCTTTATCCGAAAGTATTCAGAACTGAAAAGCCTGATCCCTTTGTGAAAGATATTTTGCTTTTGTGCGAACGGCGTCACCGTGCACGCGGGGCAAATGGCGAGCAAGTTTCCATGAGCGCAATTTTGCGCACAATGGGGGCGGCGCGAAAATATCCAGCGCAGGAAATCATTGAAGCGGTGGCTCTTATTGCGGGCATTTCGCGCGAGCTTTCTGCACGAATATTGCGTGATCCCGGCGGGGAACCGTTTGCGATTTTATGTAAAAGTCTCGGCATGCCGCGCGATCAGTTCTACTCGCTTTTTGTCGGAGAGAATGCGAGCGAAGATACACAAGAAGGTCACCCGGACTATCTCTTAACGATCTTTGATACGATGGCGCGTGATTTTTCCCGGGCGATTTTGCGCTACTGGGATTGGGACTCTAACCCCCGCATCGCCTACATTACCCATCTGCTTGGGCTTAGCGACGATATCGCCGAAGAAACTTCTTTCGCTTAAATCTCGCTTAACCGGTTTGCGCCATAACACACATGCGTCGGTGGCGGCCTTGCGTATCTAGGTTGCTTCCGGCGTCTTTTATTTTTGGTTAAACATTTCTCCGACAATTTATCGCAAATTATCACCCCGGCTTTGTCCGCAGTGTTAACACGCCCTATGGCAAGGTGAACTTCGGACAGACTGTCCGAGGGTGAATTTTTTGGAGGGCGCATGTTCCCATCGATGCGTGTCATTGTCTTTGCATCGCAAAAAGGCGGTTCAGGCAAGACAACCCTTTCGGGACATATAGCGGTTGAGGCCGAACGCCAGGGCGCAGGTCCGGTGGCGCTGATCGACACAGACCCACAAGGGTCTCTGGCGAAATGGTGGAATGTCCGCAAGGATCCGGCGCCGGCGTTTATTCAGTCGGTTTTCTCAAATCTGTTTTACGATCTCGATAGTGCGCGTGAAGAAGGCTTCCGCCTTGTGGTTATCGATACGCCGCCAGCGGTGACGCGCGCGATATCAGAAGTTGTGAGTTTTGCTGATCTGGTTGTGGCGCCAACACGGCCGAGCCCGCATGATCTGCGCGCGGTTGGGCCGACGGTGGACATCGCCGAAGCGCGCGGCAAACCGCTGGTGTTTGTCGTTAATGCTGCAACACAACGGGCGCGGATTACGTCAGAAGCCGCGATTGCCCTTTCCCAGCATGGCACGGTCGCGCCGGTCACGGTTCATCACCGGGTAGATTTTGCCGCCTCGATGATTGATGGACGAACGGTGATGGAAATTGACCCGTTTTGCCAATCCTCACAGGAAGTCAGCGCCCTTTGGAAATATTTACATGAACGTTTGCAACGCGCTGACGGCGCCGTTAGCGGACAAGAAGATCATGCTGCTGTTGCAAACTCATCAAATCGCGTCTTCGGACGCCGGGCGGTTTAATGAGCGCCTACGCCCCCAACCCGACATCGTCTCGCCCCTCATCTGCTGAATATGGCGCAGCCTCTTTGACCGCGAGCCTGTTGGCGCGAAAGGGCGAAGCCCTGCCGGCAGTCGATGCGCAAGCCCATGCGGGTGTCGATATTGACATGGCGCCTGTCGCGCCGGGTCAGGGCAAAGGCGGGCACGGGCCTGGGGGTTATAGTACAGGCGGTCATAATACAGGAGCGACCTCGCCGCGCAGCCGGTTGCAGGCGGCAGCTGCTGAACCTGTTGAGACAGTCATCTATCCTGCCAATCCATCATCAAGCGCTCATCGCTCATTGCACACGCTTAAAGC
>BQJH01000164.1 GCA_021604605.1 Hyphococcus sp. | reverse complement strand
CGAAAAAGCACGCGGCGACCAATGTGATAATTGTGGACGGCTGCTTGATCCGACAGATTTAAAAGAACCGTATTCAGCGATATCCGGCTCCAAGAATGTTGAGCTGCGCGAGACAAAACATCTCTATCTGTTGCAATCGAAACTGCAGGACCGCATCGCTGATTGGGTCAATGGCAACAAGCATTGGCCGCAGCTCACTGTGTCGATTGCCAATAAATGGTTGAAGGAAGGATTGCGTGACCGCTCCATCACGCGTGATCTCAAATGGGGTATTCCCGTTGCCTATGAAGGTGAAAAGCGCCCGGGCTTTGAGAACAAGGTGTTCTATGTGTGGTTCGATGCGCCGATTGAATATATCGGGGCCACAAAAGAGTGGGCGTTGGAAAAGAATACCGAATGGGAGAATTGGTGGCGTACGGATAAAGGCGCTGAAGATGTCAAATATGTGCAGGTTATGGGCAAAGATAACGTCGCCTTTCACACGGTGAGTTTTCCGGCGACGATCCTTGGGTCGGAAGAGCCATGGAAAACTGTTGATGTGCTAAAATCGTTCAATTGGCTCACCTGGTATGGCGGCAAGTTCTCCACCAGTGAAAGTCGCGGCATCTTTATGGATCAGGCCTTGGATTTGTTGCCGGCTGATTATTGGCGCTGGCACCTGATGGCGAATGCGCCGGAGTCTGATGACGCGTCCTTTACTCTTGAGCATTTCGCCAGTGTCGTGAACAAGGATTTGGCCGACGTCCTTGGTAATTTCGTCAACCGGATTACGCGCTTTTGCAAAGCGCGATTTGGCGAAACGGTGCCCGACGCAGGCGCTTATGGAGAAGCGGAAGAAGCGCTTATCGCAGAGCTGGATACTAAAATCAGCGCCTATACGGGCTATCTGGAAGAGATGGAGTTCCGCAAAGCGTTCACAGAGTTGCGTGCGATTTGGGTCGCCGGCAATGAGTACTTACAACAAACAGCGCCGTGGACCGCGATCAAAACTGATGAAGTCGGCGCTGCCGTATCTGTCCGCTGTGCCTTGAACATGATTGTTTTGTTCGCGGCGCTTTCTCGGCCGGTTATTCCGTTTACGTCTGACAAGATGTTTGCGATTTTTGATCTTGATCCAGCTGAGGCCGCGCGCTGGCCAACGAGCGCCAGTGCTGCGCTATCACAACTAAAGGGCGGCGAAGCCTTCACGCCAACGGATGTATTGTTTTCCAAGATTGAGGATGAACACGTCGAAGAGTGGCGCCAGAAATTTGGCGCGGAGTAGGGACCAATGATGAAACGTTATTTTGTATCCGTTCTTTTTCTTCTGATCGTTGCCTGTGCGCCGGATGCTGAACGGTCAGCTGCTCCGGTAGCGGCAGGCGAGGAGGTTGAGGTCGTTGCGGGCCTAATGAAGGCGTTTAACGACCATGACCCCGATAAGATGCGCGAATATTGGCATGAGGACGTCACCTGGATTGAGATCACGGGCAATCAATCTAGCGTCGTCACCTCGAGCGCTGAACAACTTTACACAGAATTGGTCGCGTATTTTGAAGCGTATCCAACCGTTTCATCCGGGCTTGAAAACATTTCGACCAATGGGAATTACGTTACTGCGATTGAGCGTCCCGTATGGGAGGAAGATGGCGAGCGCAAAAGTCAGGCGTCGATTGTTGTTTACGAAATCACTGATTCAAAAGTGAAAAAGTTCTGGTACTTTCCGCCGCAGTAACATGGTTATTGAGGTAAATACATGAAACTTCAAAGCGGTATACTTATTTCGGTCTGCTTACTCATGTCTTTGACATCTTGCGTCACTGCAAAGGCAGAGCAAGCGTGTCGTCAAAAAATGTTATTAAAGGCTGACAATATTGGGCCAGTACAACTTGGCGTGTCTAAAGAAGAGCTAGTTAGCTCTCTTTCTGAAATCCCTTATCAACGCAAAGATTATTACAGTGAAGAAGCTGGAAATGATCACACAGACTTTGTGATAGAATTGTGTGAAAATTCTTATGTAACTGCCAATTTTTATTCAGAAGAAATCTTGTATTCAATTGAAACTCAGTCAAGCGCATTCTTAACAGTAGAAGGGGCTCATGTTGGAATGACTGCTGAAGAGCTGAAGAACGTGTATCCTGAAGGTAAATTCATAAATGCTTGGAATGAGGGCGTTCGAAGGTTTTTTATCATTGATGATGGGAAGCACGGTGTTTTTACATTTGATAGTGGAAGATGTGTTGATGATGGCTACGATGTCAGCAGCGAGTGTAACGCAGTCTTGCCTAGTGAGTTATCTGTAAGGTATTGGACTAATTCTTCCTATACCAAGCCTGGTGTTTGGAAAAACATAGAAAAAACTGAATAGAGAACAGTTATGATGAAAGATCTTTTCTCCCTTAAGGGGCGCACGGCGATAGTCACCGGCGGTTCGCGCGGTATCGGCAAGATGATTGCGCAAGGGTTCGTTGAGCAGGGCGCAAAAGTTTATATCACCGCGCGCAAGGCGCCCGCTTGCGACCAGACGGCGGAAGAGCTTTCAAAGCTGGGAACGTGTATTTCTCTACCCCATGACCTTTCAACTGTGGATGGGTGTAAGGCGCTTGCGGCTGAATATGCGACCCATGAAAATTCTCTTGATATTCTCGTGAACAATGCGGGCGCTGCATGGGGTGCGCCCTTCGCTGAATTCCCGGAGGATGGCTGGGACAAGGTCATGGATCTGAATGTGAAGTCTTTGTTCTTTCTAACGCAAGCTGTGCATAGCTCACTGAAAGCGTCAGCGAGCCAGGAGCGTCTGGCGAAAGTCATCAATATTGCATCGATTGACGGGATTAAAATCAATCCGTGGGAGACCTATTCCTACCAGGCGTCGAAGGCGGCGGTAATTCACCTGACCCGGCGTATGGCGGCGCGGTTGATCGAGGATAATATCTGCGTCAGCGGTATTGCACCGGGCGCCTTTGCGTCAGAAATGAACAAGGCGGCAAAAGATCAGGCTGATGCTGTCGCCAGTATGTTACCAGCCAAGCGCATTGGCCGGGATGAAGATATGGCAGGCGCGGCGGTTTTTCTCGCTTCAAAGGCTGGCGATTATGTTGTTGGTGATACAATCGCCGTCGATGGCGGTGTTGCCTATTCGAATATTGGCGGCGCTTTGGGCTAATTTAGGCTGCAGCCAGAATATGCAGAACAACGATGCAAATTCTGGCTGGCCATTAAAATTAAGGTCCTAGTTTTTCTTTTCCAGATCGCGAACCTGTTTGCGTAAAGCGGCGATCATTTTCTTGCTACGCTCTTGATCGCGTTTCGCCCGCGCTTCCATTTCGTCGATGGCCTTGTTTAACGCGGCTGCTCGCGCTTTCGGGTCTGTCGCTTCTTCGCCATCAAGGCAGATAAAAGTCTGCGAGACCATTTTCTTATCGCCGTCACTGGTTTCATCTTTCCATTCCAACTTCACCGGTTCTTTGCTGTCATCGTCGCTTGCGCATGAGCTGACGAATACTGTTTCACCGTCAACCGGCTCACTTTTTATGACAACCATGTTGTTGCCTTCACCGGCTTTTGTGAAAAATTCCATATCGAAATTATTATCTTCGGTGACCCAGACCATGTCTTCGCCGTCTTCATCGCCAATAATAATGTGCTCAACCTTCACATCGCCTCCATCTTTACTGAAAGCTTGAACGCGCTTTTTCTTCTTTATAACGGTTTTTTCTTCGTCGCCTTTTTTTACCATGGCTTTGGTTTCTGCGGCGTAGCTGTATTGCGCTGTTGCTGCAAGGCCAACGCTAATGAGGGCGATAGCGCTCACCGTTCCGGCGGCCAATCGCACTAAACTTGGCTTCTTATTTTTGATCAGCATGAGTCTCTCCTTTACTGGGTGCCCCATTGATAATCCGAATAGGGGGGCGTTAGTCATTTGGCTCGATTTCAAGATTGCACTTGCATATTCATCCACGCCTTCTTCAGTGCGCGCGAGAACATAAGCGTCACAGGCCGCTTCCTGATCTGTTTTGAAGGCGCGCATCGCGTAATGAACTAAAGGGTTTGGCCACTGTATTGCCTGCAGTAAGAGCGCCGCCAGGCTTACGGCAAGATCACCGCGCGCGACGTGGGCAATTTCATGAGTTAAGGCGAGGCGTTGTTCCTTAGTGGAATAGGCGGATGTGAAATTTGCCGGGAGAAATATTGTTGGTTTGATGAAGCTGATGACGGTTGGTCCGAAGGACGTGTCGCAGACCCGTATCCGCAATTGCTGTTTCACACCAAGTGACTTTGCGACGGCCCTTGCCTGCCCATCTAAAAATTCATCAGCGGGTATTGATGACGCCATTAAAGCGCGAAGGTAACGCGATTGCGTTTCCAGCTTCCATAAAAACCATGCGATTGCGACGAGTATCCAGACCAGTAAAGCAGCGTTGGTGGCAAAGGCAGCGGCATCGAATGTACTTACAGTCACGGGTGATATTGTGACGGACGCAAAATCAATAATCTGACTGGAAGGATATTCGAAAACATGTTCTGGCGCGGGTAGGATTGCAAAATCTGGCAAGAAAATGCGGATAGTCGGAGCGAGCCAGAGTAGATACGCGATGCGGGCGCCAAAGATATTGGCAATCGGTTTACGCACCAGCATTACCAAAGCGATCAGGATGCTGACAGCCAGGGCCGTTTCACCCGCCCATTGAAAAATATCAGCGCCCGTCACGTTTCAAATCCTTTATCAACGCCTCAAGCTCTTTAATGTCGCTTTCGGTCAGCCCTCTACCTTCAGCCAAGTGTGCCACTAACGGCGCTGCACGGCCGCCGAATAATTTATCCGCAAGCCGACTGGTCATGTTTTGCGCATAAGTCTCACGCTGCAAAATAGGGCGATACAAAAACCTGCGCCCATCGGGTTCGTGGTTGATGGCGCCTTTCTCGACCAGTCTGCTGAGCAGTGTTTTTACGGTGCGCTGGCTCCAGGAGACATTTTTGGCGAGACGCTCGGCAATTTCACTTGCGGCGAGCGGGCTCTCGGACCAGAGAACGTCCATGACTTCAAACTCAGCCTTGGTGATTTTATCGGTCATTTGTTGGTTTCAGCGCTATGTGACTACATATGTAGTCTAAGCCTATGACTACAGATGTAGTCAAGAGAAAATTTAGTCCCAATTATTACAGTGTTGAAAGGCGTGACGTGTCCTCAACTGGAACAACGGCTGGCCGCAAGCGTTTGCGTTGCTTATGTATGCGCTCAAATATTTAGGGAGCACGCAAATGACCACATCAGATCAAACGCCTATCGGCTCAGGTTTTGGCGCGAAATCCAGTGCATCGGAGGTCATGGCAGGGATCGACCTTTCCGGTAAGACCGCAATCGTAACGGGTGGGTATTCCGGGATTGGTCTTGAGACAACGAAAGCGCTTGTCGCGGCGGGCGCCGATGTCACGGTGCCGGTTAGAAATAAAGAAAAGGCGGACAAAAACCTCAGCGAGGCTGGTTTAAACGTCAAGACAATTTCAATGGATCTCGGTGACCTCGTCAGTGTCCAGAATTTTGCATCGGAATTTGCGGGCAGTCACGATAAGCTGCATCTTCTCATAAATAATGCCGGCATTATGGCGTGTCCTGAAACACGTGTAGGCTCAGGCTGGGAAGCGCAGTTTGCGACAAACCATATCGGACATTTTTTGCTGACTGTTGAGCTGGCGCCGTATCTTAAAAATGCAAACGGCGCGCGCGTTGTATGTCTGTCTTCTCTTGCACACAAACGCTCACCCATTCGGTTTGAAGATGTTCATTTTACAAAAGGGGAATATGAAAAATGGGAGGCTTACGGCCAATCGAAAACAGCGAATGCGTTGTTTGCGCGTGCGTTAAACAAGCGCGGCGCTAATGACGGCGTGAAAGCTTTTTCTGTTCACCCCGGCGGTATTTTTACACCGTTACAACGTCACCTTGAGCAGGAAGAAATGATTGCCATGGGTTGGCTCGATGAAAATGGTGAGATGCCTGAAGCCGTAAAGGCAATTTTTAAAACCCCTGACCAGGGATGTTCTACGACACTATGGTGCGCCACCAGTGCGAAACTTGAGGCCCGTGGCGGCGAATATTGTGAAGACTGCGATATTTCAGAATTAGTCACTGATGATGCGGCGCGCTTTACCGGCGTAATGCCTTGGGCGTGTGATGATGAAGCCGCCGAAAAACTATGGACAGTAACGGAAGCAATGATCGCTGAAGCCTGAGACCTTACTTCTTTTCAAGGAGCAAGCGGCCTTCTTTTTCAACTTTGCCGGTGATGGTTTCAGCAATAGACGCCAACAAGTTCGGCAGGGTGACTTCGATCCGCACATGCTGCGGGAAGATATCAATCTGACCGAAAATATTCTGGCCCAATCCCTTTGCCGTAAATTTCAGCGTATCGTCATTGGTCCATTCTTCCGTAAACTTGAACATCATGCCGCCAGTCATTTGCGACTTCAGTTTTCCGAACCCTTCGTGAAGGCGTTTTCGCGCTTCTTCCATTGAAAGATCATGGGAAAGGGTAACGGTGACGGGGCGCGGCATAAGTAAATCCTGAAAGCTCAAGCCCTTGAGATAGGCGCAATGGCGTCAATTTCAACAAAATGTTGAATATTTAGGCCTGAAAAGCAGGCC
>BQJH01000163.1 GCA_021604605.1 Hyphococcus sp. | reverse complement strand
AGACACTGTTACAAACTCTCGGACAATAATTAATTCTGTCCGAGGTTTTGTAACACGCCAAGCCCGGAATTCCAAGCAAAAACCTCCTTCCGGCCTATGCTCCCGGGGCTGAGGAGCCCCGGCTCCACATCATGACCCCCGTCCCTTCCTCGTCATTTGCGAAAAAGGCGGCGCGGATGGGCGCCGCGAAACTCGGATCGTCGAGTTTCAATGCCAAGTATTCTTTCCCTTCGTCTTTCGATTTTTCCCGCCAGCCGGCGCCGAGTTCGGCCCCGCCGGCATAGACGCGATAATCAGGGGCGCCGTCATTAGCCTTCTCCTTGTTGGGCACTATCTTCGCCTTGACGTTAATGGTCATGGTGCGGATCGTTCCGACAAAGCTGTCATCCGTCTTTGAAAAAGTTCCGATCATGGGCATGGTCTATTTCTCCTTTCGCTGCTGATGAAGGTCTTTGCGCGCCCGCTTGAAGCCGGCGTCGCCGTTCAAAAAGGTTTCGAGCATCTCCGGCGCGAGCTGTTCGATGGACGCGCGCTTGCCGTAAATCGCCTCATAGATTTCTGCATAATCGGCGAGCGCTGCAATCTGGTCCGGCGTCAACTGGATCGTGAGCTTCACCGGCGCGCGATCCGGAAGCTGTGCAAGTTTCAACGCCATCACAAATGATCCTTAAAGGGGCGCAATACGAGATCGCGCGTGACGATGACGCGGAGCGGCCAGCCGGGCCGCACTTTCAAGGTCGGCTGAATATTGAGATTGCGATCAACGATGCGCTGACCGGCTTGATTGGCAGTGTCCTGATAGGAATCGCGAATAGCCCCCGTCAAGCCGTCATCGTCGTCGACGGCGAGTTCGGTTCCGACGCCGAGGAGCGAGGCAAGTCCCGCCGCAACGAAGACGCGGCCCCAGTGATTGTCGACCTTGTCGGAAAGCCCGGCATAGCCGGCGGCGTCGGCGCCCGGCATGGCGTCGACCTGGAGCGAGGCGCCGTCAGGAAACAACACCCGGTCCCAGACGATGAGCGCGCGGTCCTGCCCGAAAGAGACCTGGCTGTCATAGCGGCCGACCAAGCGCGCGCCTTGAGGGATCAAGAGATGAGCGCCGGAGACGGTGTCGTAAACGGGCTGCGTCACCTGCGCGATGATCGTTCCCGGCAGATCGGAATTCAGCCCGGTAATCAAACTTGCCGGAATGATCGTCCCGGCCATCACCTGATAGGGCGAGACGGGATCGACGAGCCCATGGGGGTTAAAAACGTCGTCGGTCGCCGCATCACCGGCGAAAGCAATTTTCCAATCCTGCTTGTTTGGATCGCTGTCAACGCCGATGCCGCTGTTACCGAGTCCCGCGCTTACTTCTCGAAGCGCGGCGAAAGGATCGACAGGATCGGGTGCCGGCGATATGTCCGGCGCCTTCCCCGGCGCCTTCCCGTTCACTTTGAAGAAGACGGTCGATGCTAAGCTTTCCTGCGCAAGTTTCGCCTGCCGGATGCGTTCGGCGCGTTCGGCCTCGCTCAATGGATCGGGGCGAAAATCTTCATAAGCGCTTTCATAAACATCCGGCTCAATCCCGAGATCGCGTTCCGCCGCCAGCATGGCGCCGCCGAGATCGCCGGGAATCGGCGGTCCTAATTCAATCGCCGGTTTCGGCGCGGGCATTTGATCGTAGCTTGCAGGCAGGATGCTGAGCGCATCCGCTTTCGGCTTGTTGCGCGTATTGTAAAGCTCACGCGGCTCATCATCGCCCGAAACCTTCGGTGGATCGAGCGCGACGGAGGCGGCAAGGAACAACAAGACGGCGCCGATTGCGGCGCCTGCGATCACCACCTTGCGGTTTATCTGCGTCACCGGCTTCGGCTTTGCGCGGAGTTTCAGCGCTTCCGCCTGTTCCTCAAAAGGGATGGGCTCAGCCACGGCCGCCCTCGCCGGTTTTCACGATCCTGACGACGGTCTGGTTCTTTTCGCCATGGCGAAGTTCGGCGCGCGAAAAGAGCCGGTCGACGATGTAGTAATTGTCCTTCACCCGGTAGTTGACGAGTTCGGCGCCGCCCTTGCGGCCGACGACAAAAAGCGGCGGCGCGTCAGTGGTCGCAATCGCCGCCGGCATCTGGATGTAAACTTGGCGGCCATCGTCGAAGACGCGCACCGGACGCCAGTCGGGTTTATCTCCTTCAATGCGATAGCTGAAATTCAAATCGCCTATCGCCAGCCCCTTCGCAATGGTGCGCTCGTCACGCGCCAGGGCGTTCCGGTTTCGGGCGCGCAAACCGTCCAGCTCGTCCTGCGGGTACGCCCAAGATAGCGCCGCCATATAGGCGCCGTCAGTGCTGGTGACCGCGGGCGAAGTCAGCAGTCCCAAGAAATTCATCTATTGCATCAAGACGCCCGAACGCCTCGTCCCGGTCTATTTCAGCGACTGCCGGATAAGAGAGGGCCTTACGACATTTTCGGTTCGGCAAACTTATATTGATTGCGGCGACATCAGTTTCGCGGCCATCAAAAACTGCCTTCGCGACAAGAGCAAAGTCGCCCTGTCAGAAAATGACGGCAACTCGCTGTTTCAGGTTTTTGAGGACGGTCAGCACTTATCGACGGGCCTTAATGTTCTTGTCGGCGAGCGATCATCCGGCAAGACATTCACATTGCGAAGACTCGCAAAGGGCTTCCAGCATGTGCGCTATATCGAACAGTTTTCGCTCGTTGCGAGAAACGAGGAAGAAGACAAGAAGCGCTTTAACGAAGTCCTTAGCCAGAAACACAGTCTTTTTTCGAAAGATTATCTGGCGGAGCTGCAACGCGTGGTCGACGACGTGATCGATATCGACCTCGAAGACGACGAGCGATCCGTCGACCGCTATGTGGAGTCGCTCCTTAAATTCGCGAAGGAGACGGAAAAGCACGACGCCTTTTCCAAGGCCACCCTTTTTAGCGAGGAACCCTATGCGGCGATCGACCAGAAAGGCCTCGTCGAACTGATCGACTCGACCAAGAACCTCATTCGCAATGAGGAGTTCCGGGCAGTCATTGACAAACACCTTTCGCTCAACAGCCTCAAGGCTCTTTACGTCGAGCTGATGACGCTCTTCGGAAAAAAGGAGGAAGAGCGCCTCAAGAAAGAGTGGATCAACGATCTGGTCCGGCAAATCACGAGCAAGCTACAGATCAAGACCGCTGCGCCAGTGATTTCGGAGCTCGATCCCTACAAAATCGCGATGAACGCCAAGAAGGTTGAAAAATTTCGGGCGCTCGTTTTACGCGCGCGCGAGAAACGCGAAATCATGCGCCGGCAGCAACGAGGCTTTGAGTTGGTTGCGGAAGTCGGCCCCTTTGAGGGCGCCGGCGAGATGAAAAGCCTAAGCCGATCTCAAATCGCTTTCCGGGATGTATTCCTTGAATATGACGATCCTTACGCCTTTCTGCAGGCGCTCAAAAAACTCGATGCGCGCATACAGCAGGCAGAGTACCACAAATATTTCGTGAAGATCGACTACAGGATTCTGAATAAGGACGGCTTAGAAGCGTCGGGCGGCGAAAGATCGGAGTTCTTTCTGTTGCAAGAGATCGAGGACGCGCAGACTTACGACATGCTGCTGATCGACGAGCCTGAATCCTCTTTCGACAACCTGTTTTTGAAGAATGAAGTCAACGGGATCATCAAGGATATCTCGCAGAACATGCCGGTCGTTCTCGTCACCCATAACAACACGGTCGGCGCCTCGATACGGCCGGACTATTTGTTGTGTACGAAAAAAGAGATCGAGGCCGGCGTTATTCAATGGCGTATTTATTCAGGCTTCCCCACCAACAAGGAGTTGCGGTCGGCCGACGGTAAGACGGTAAAGACCTGGGACGTGACGATGGGCTGCCTCGAAGCCGGCCCGGAGGCGTATGAACAAAGAAAGCTGAGCTATGAAGATCTTAAAAATTGAAAGCGGAAATGGTTTCTTTTTCAGTTCCAAGGACAAGAAATGGCGGCCCATCGACGCGATTGACAAGGATGGGCTGATGCTTTTGCTGAACTCGTTCTTGGAGAACGAAGTGGAGATGGATGTTATGGATGACGTCAACCTGTCAAACCAGGCGCATCGCATAATCTATAAAAGTATTTTTGAAAAACTCAGCACGTTGACCGAGAACAAGCGCAAGTTCACAGACGAAAGCCAACGCATGTATCTCGACGAGATGAGGAAATACTCGAAAGCTTAGGCTGCCAAAATCTCAAACGATCGATGTTGGCGCCGCCGAACGAGGGATCGCCACTTCGGATCAAAAAGCATTTTTCGGCAACTGGCGAATCGCCTTTGCCAATTCCTCAACGCTATTATCGCCTCTTAGCAAGCCGTTCATTATTACGCCGAAGTCATGGTCAAAATTGCTGTTGTTTATGGGGGAAAGGCTTGCGGCGAGCACAAAATTGTAGGGGGCGAGCTGACGGATGCGCAATTCCACCCTGCCCGATATCTGCTGGAGCTTTCCGTTTATTCTCGCACTTCCGTCGTCGTATTCGGCGCGCCGCACAGCATGTTCGCCGTCGACCAGCCCATACTCTTCCCAGCAATAGCCTGAGTGTTTGACCGATTCCGCAATCATGTTTTCAGTTAAGCCGTCGACGCCTACGCTCGGCATCGCCGCAGTCTCGATATAAACGAAGTTCTGATAATAGTTTGGTAAGCCCACAGCGACGAGCTTCGTAATATTGAATTCCCACGGCCCCATCAAATAGAAGCCGGGCTCGCCGGCCTGATAACCTTCAATCGGGATATTGCCATCGCGCCACATCCAAATGGGCGACCCGTTCTCGAATTTAATCGGTGGTTTGAACAGGATGTCGAGGCGTTCCTTAATTTCAGCCGCGTCTTCGAATGACGCGATTCCGCGCACGCCCGGAAAAGCGTCGCCAAACCGTTTGGCGAAGAAGACTGTGCTGTGTTCTTGAAGCCGGGGCCGCGCGGCGGCTTTCGCGCGCGCCTTCGCGACTAGCGCGTTCTCGGCTTGGTCGAATATCCATTCCGCGAGAAACGCTTGATCGCGCGCTGATACGGCTTCCCTTTTGCCACGAGCGTTTCGCCGGATCGAAATTCGATTGTGAAGCTCATCCATGAATGGAGACGTTTGTCTCGCCTCGTAGAGCTTGTTGGTCAGAAAATCCAGACCGGCTTGTATGTCGTACTCTGCGCCCTTCTCGTACCCAGGCGTCGCCAGCGCCGACGCCATCGCAGCATGGCGCATAATGTCTTTTGGCAAAGGATCGCTTTCATCAAAATCCGCAAACGCTGTTGCGCCGTCGCCAGAGACGTCGAGATACTGATTGCGTTTCTTTTGCGCGAAACGAAAGCACATCTGCGCCAAAGGGTCAGCGACAGGCTGGGTTCCGGAACCAGGAAGGCCTTCTGTGGGCTTGTTCGTAAGAAGATTGAGAAACCGGTTCGAATTGAAAAAGGCGGGCGAGCCATCTTTGTGCAGATTCCCTTCGACCTCGATTGCGGTGGGAACGACGAAACTGCAAATAGGCTTGTCTGCGGGACGGCCGAGCGCTTTGGCGAGTTCATTCTCAAGCGTGCGCTTTTCGGCGTGTAGAGACTGCAGCCACTGTAGCCTCTCCTCAGAGGTTTTGAGCTTCGTCGGAAACAGCAATACCAAGTCAATGTCGCTCGCCGGCCCAAACTGAGCTCCGTTCCGGTAGATCAGACTCCCGAAGACATAAACGCCGCCGGCGCCGTTGCTGCTCGTAAGGGAGCCGGCCCACTTCGTCAGCAAATCCAGAATTTCTTTTGTCATAAGCGGCTTACAGGAAAGACGCGTTGAACGGCGTTCGATTCGGACTATTTTGAGCGCGCGTCGAGCGCGAAAATTCTCGTTGGTCTAATCGGACACGGGGTATTATCACATTCGGTCGAATGGCGATCCCGGCAGGACTCGAACCTGCGGCCTCCAGATTCGGAATCTGGCGCTCTATCCACCTGAGCTACGGGATCGGAACGAAACCATCGGTCCGTTTTGATCTTTCTTCTGCACAACACTTCGCCGCATTTGCAAGCCCTTTTGCAACAGCAAGACGGAGCGGTGGCGCTGATGGAATTCGAAGCTTTGCGAACGCTTTAAATCCCTTACTATTCGGCGGTGCTGAGATGGTGCTGACACGGGCCTGCCGACTCTCAGATCGCTTTTTCTAACTAGCTAATTTCATTCCGCTTTTCATCATCAAGAAGTCTGTTGTTGCATCCTTCGGAGGGCAGCGCTCTATCCAGCTGAGCTACGGGTCCAGCGACGAGAAACCGGGGTGTACGCGATCAAGCTTCGCCCGGCAAGGCGCAGTCCTCTCTCACCGGCCTTCATTTCGCCCCCTTGATGGGCCATTATCCTCATGCGAGATACAAAGCCCGGCGGCGGCGGAACGCCCCGCCAAGCCAATAATACCGGCCGGACCACTACGACGGCCAGCACGCGAGAAAGGCGTTTTCCATGAAGCTTCGCATTCGTTCGCTGATCGCTCCGTTGCTGTTATCAGCGATATGCGCCGTGCCTGGCTGGGCGCAGGAAGTTGCGCCGCAAGCAGAGCCTGAACTTGCCGAACCCGAGACGGTCGCCTTGGCGGACACGGCGACGCCCGCCATGTGGCGCGTGACCGATGCGGATTCAGAATACATCCTGATCGGCACGTTCCACATTCTGCCGCCTGCCTTGAACTGGCGGACAGATTTGCTC
>BQJH01000162.1 GCA_021604605.1 Hyphococcus sp. | reverse complement strand
CCCTTGATCGCCCCGGTCGCAAGATCATTGAACTGGAAGTCGAAGCGCGGGACGGCGAACTCACAACGCGCAACAACATTGCGGTTCTTCCTATCTCAGCCATTCGGGATCGCTTGCGGGTGCTCTTGATTTCCGGTGAGCCTCATCCCGGCGAGCGGGTCTGGCGCAATCTTTTGAAATCGGACCCGGCGGTTGATCTGGTTCACTTTACGATTTTACGGCCGATTGAAAAAAATGACGGCACGCCGGTCTCGGAGCTGGCGCTCATTCAATTCCCCCAGGATGAGCTTTTTATTGAAAAGCTCACCGAGTTCGATCTCGTGATCTTTGACCGCTATACCTATCGCTCAGTTCTAGACGCCTTCCACTTTGATAATATCGCTCGTTATGTCGAACAGGGCGGCGCTGTACTCGTTGCTGCCGGGCCAGAGTATAATGGCGCGCGCAGCCTCGCCTCACGGCGCAACCTCGCCTTCATTCTACCGGCCATGCCCGCTGGTCCCGAAATTAATCGCGCCTTTCGCCCAAGCATAACAGAACAAGGCCAACGTCATCCTGTTACGGAAGGGTTACCTGAAGAAGGGTTCTGGGGCCGGTGGCTGCGCATCATGCCTGTGGCGCAACGCAAAGGACGCTCGCTCATGGCCGGGCCAAACGAGGCGCCGTTATTGATCCTTGACCGGGTCGGAGACGGCCGGATCGGTTTGTTGCTTTCAGATCATGTCTGGCTATGGGCAAGAGGTTTTGACGGCGGTGGACCTCATGCAGAACTTTTGCGACGGATTGCACACTGGTTAATGAAAGAACCCGAGCTTGAAGAAGAATCTCTTGTTCTCAACGGCAGCGCGTCTTCACTAACCATTACAAGGCGAACGATGGAAGAGGCAATTTCGCCGGTCTCTCTTACCCGGCCAAACGGCGAAACCGTTACGCAGGCATTAACACAAACATCGCCCGGCATTTTTGAGGCGCGCCTTGAAAATGCCTCGCGCGGATTATATCGCGCCCGATCCGATGAGTTATTCGCCATCGGCGCCGTTGGCCTCGCTGCGGCGACTGAATTTGAAGACGTTGTATCAACAACCCAACAATTGGCGCCATTGGCGGAACAAACCGGCGGCGGGATTTTCCAACTCCGATCCGGCGCTAGTAGTGAGCCGCAACTTCCCACTTTACGCCGAATAAGCACAAACACCTCGGCGCGATCGGCGGTAGAATGGGCGGGCATCATAGAACGCAAAGCGGCGCGGATTGATCGGGTGAACGATAAGCCAATAGCGCCGCCTCTTGCATGGCTAGTCCTGATTGGCGCCGCTCTTCTTTTAAGCTGGCTAATTGAAGGAGGGCGGCTAAGCGAGTTACGTCGCCGTCAAATATCAAAAAGCTAAGGACTGTTAAGCTTAGTCAGAGATTAACCTTATGTTCTTCAAATTTAATCAATTATTTAACGGCGCTTCAAAACACCTGCGCTAGTCTGCAAACTCAGAAATAGTTGATGGAGCACTACGCTGTGGCGTTCGCCTTATTGAAATCCGATACTCACTCCAAAGAAACTGCGTCAAAAAATGCAAAACGCAGTCCCCTTGCTGGCTTGTTGAGTAAAAAGAAAAAGAACAACTCTGACGATGAATTGCCGCAACTCGATGTTGCTGGCGGTGTTAGTCGCGCTCTGCGCAGTTCAGTAAAAAATGCTGAGCAAGTTGCTGAAGCAGCCCACCAAACAGAAAAGCACCCCGTGCGAGAAGCGCTTGGCGCTATCGAAGGCGCCCTCTATGCGATCGACCGGATCCGGGACACACTGGAACAGGCATGCGAAGTCGCCATCTCCGCAAAAGACGTCAAAGACGTTGGCGGGAGGGCGCTGCTAGCCGAGCGGTATGACGAATTGCGCCTCTCGATTGCAAAAATTATCACCGAAGCAGACCCGCGGGCTATTGTCTTGATCGGCGGCGGCAATCGCCATCTGGATGTCCATCTTGGCGGGAAAACACGGTATTCGGTCTCACCCATGCGGCTTGATATCAATGAAGGCGGGTTAGCACTTTCACCACCGAGCGATGCATTTGCGACTTTTGAGGAAATCGAACACACATTTAAAGAGCTCGATGGCGCCCTCGCAAAAGCTGATCGGGCCGCCGCCGGCTATTGCCGCGATGCGCAATATCTCATTGCACGGATGAACGGCGCCTTTGAAGGCTGATCTACTCTGTAACGTCGTAAATGCACATCTCGCCATTAGACGGCCGGGAGACACGCACTTGCTTCAGCCCGGAAAAATTTGGCTTTAGCCGCGCCGCCGCCCACTGGCAGATGTTCTCAAGGGTTGGTCGCTCTAGCCCTTCAACTTCATTTAAGAGCCGGTGATCCAACGCCTCGCGTACTTCCTCAAGGGCGTCGGCAACATCGCCAAAGTCCACAACCCAGCCCGTATCGGCGTCCGGTGCCCCTTCTATCTCTACATCCATCGTGAATGAGTGCCCGTGCAGACGCGCATAGGGACGCGCGTCCGGGTCATGATCAAGATAGTGCGCGGCGTCGAAATTGATCGACTTGACGATACGCATGGGAACGCTCTCTTTTCTCTCTCGCAGCTGTCGCCGTCAGGGAATGTCCAGAATTTTATGGGACTGGACACTGAGGCGCCATTGCGGATGTTTTTGACAATAGCGGATCGCATCAGCCGTGTTCTGCTTCAGCGAGGGGCCGTCCATAGGCTGCAAAAAGAAAAAGTCAAATCCAAGATCGGTAAAGGCTTCCGGCTGGGCTTTTTCCTGCGGATAAACGAGCTTCAATTCCTGGCCCGTGGTTTGAACGACAGGCGCCTCGGCCTTTGGCGAAACACAGACCCAGTCTATGCCTTCCGGCGTTTCAATGGTTCCATTGGTTTCAACGGCGATCTCAAACCCAGCTTTATGGAGGGCGTCAATCAGCGCTCTATCGAGCTGTAATAAAGGCTCCCCGCCTGTGCAGACGATATAAGGCTTTGCTTTTCGCCCCGCTTCAGCGGGCCAGTGCCGGGCCGCTGTCTCGGCCAGGTCTTCCGCCGATTTGAACTTGCCGCCGCCCGGACCATCAACGCCAACAAAATCTGTATCGCAAAAAGTGCAAACCGCCGCCGCACGATCTTTCTCCAGGCCTGACCAGAGATTGCAGCCAGCAAAACGCAAGAAGACAGCCGGTCGTCCAGACTGAGCGCCCTCGCCCTGCAACGTATAAAAGAGTTCTTTGACTGAGTATGTGGACATTAACGTTACTTCCCGGCCCGGTATGACGCCCAACCGTTGGCGCGCAATTCACATGCCGGGCAGTCACCACAACCATAGCCCCAATCATGGCGCTCTTCTCTAACCCCGCGATAACAAGTGTGGCTATATTCATTAATGAGAGCGACCAACGCCTCTCCGCCAAGGGTTTTAGCAAGGCGCCAGCTGCCCGCTTTGGTGATCTGCATCAATGGGGTTTCAAGAGCGATGTCTACATCCATCCCAAGCCGAAGCGCTTCGGCTTGAGCCCTCAAAGCGTCACTACGGCAATCAGGATACCCGGAAAAATCCGCCTCACACATGCCAGCAACCAACACGCCCAAATCCCGGCGATAGGCGAGCCCGCCAGCCAGCGTTAGAAAAACAAGATTGCGCCCCGGCACAAAAGTCGTAGGCAGACCATTATCCGCCATCACGATGTCAGTCTCATGGGTCATCGCGGTGTCGCCAAGATCGCGTAGCCCCGTCGCATTCACTAACGTGTCCGGTCCGAGCCTGTTCGCCCAGTCTGTATTCACCTTAACGATCTCACGGCGGATTGCCTGACGCGCACCCAGTTCCACAGAATGGCGCTGACCATAATTAAAGCCGATCGTTTCAACATGGTGATAGCGATCAAGCGCCCAGACCAGCGTAATGGACGAATCCTGCCCGCCAGAAAAAAGAACCAGAGCTTTGGTATGGTCGAGCTTGCGCATCATGGAATATATATCCAAACTATCTGTCCAACCGATCTCTGCATCCTTACGTGGACTAAAGGAGGCCTGCAACGTGTCTGATATCGTCTTTCTTTACGTCACAGCGCCCAACGCCGAAACGGCGGCGCGAATTGCCCGCACGCTGGTGGAAGAAAAGCTTGCCGCCTGCGTCAACATTCATAGTGAGATGCGTTCTATTTATGAGTGGGAAGGCAATGTTGAGTTAAAGCTTGAAACGCCGATGTTCGTTAAGACCACCTCTGCGGGCGCAATTGCTGCGCGCGAACGGATCGTCGAACTTCATCCGGCCGACGAGCCATGCGTTGCCGCGATGCCCATTCAGGAACAGGGTTCTTCACCCGGCTTTCTTCACTGGATACGTCAGTCGGTCGGGTCTTGATGCACATTTACGTGATGAGGACTTGTTCAAAACCTAATGCCGCCCATTCTCTCTTACTTACGGGCAGGAGATAAAACCATGACAACTCAAACTGAAGTCGCAACCTTCGCCGCCGGATGCTTCTGGGGTATTGAACAGGCTTTCCGTGAAACTGCTGGCGTGACCGAAACCGAAGTGGGCTACACAGGCGGTCATCAGGATAATCCGACTTATGAAGCCGTTTGTCGCAAGACAACCGGTCACGCAGAAGCGGTCCGTGTCACATTTGATCCTACTATCGTTAGCTATGACACCCTATTGGAAAAGTTCTGGGATATTCATAACCCGACCCAAATCAATCGGCAGGGTCCGGATGAGGGAAGCCAGTACCGCACGGCAATTTTTACGCATTCCGATGAGCAAGCCGCGCAAGCCAAAGCGTCAAAAGAGGCCGAAGATAATTCTGGCCGGCACAGCGCTCCGATCGCGACCACGATCGAACCCGCTGGCGCCTGGTGGAAGGCCGAAGACTATCACCAGCAATATTTTGAAAAACGCGGCGGCGGAACCTGCGCTATTCATTCTTGATTGAACTGGGTCAGGACACAGGGAAAAAAACTTGTTACGTAGTTTTTCCCTTCCCTAACAAGGTCTCTAATGCGCAGCGCCAAAAATCCCCGTCCGCACGGAATAATCAGCCGCAATTTCATAATCCGGATCATCATCTGAATCGACCATCAATTGACCAGCGCGGGTCAAAAGCTGATGGCAGTCGCGCGAAAGATGACGCAAACGAAGCGTCTTACCTATGGCGCTGTATTTTGCAGCGAGGTCTTCAATTGCCTGTAGCGCAGACTGGTCGACAACGCGGGAACGCATAAAATCGACGATGACTATGTCAGGATCAGTTTCCGGCTCAAATAATTCTGCGAACCCGTTTGTTGATCCAAAAAACAGCGGACCATCCAGTTCATATGTCTTGGCGCCGGGAACCGTAATGCTGTCACGCGTGATGATCCGGATACGCTTTGCGTTGCTCCAAGCATAAGAAAGCGCCGAGACAATAACCCCGACAATCACCGCTGTTGCGAGATCGTATTTCACCGTGACCGCTGTAACGAGCACAATCACAAGGGCGTCGGTCAGGGGGATTTTGCGCATAATCATTAAGCTGCGCCAGGCGAACGTGCCGATGACAACCATGAACATAACACCGACCAATGCAGCCAAAGGAATTTGCTCGATTAGTGACGAGGCAAACAGAATGAATATCAGCAACATCAACGCAGCACTTAACGCCGACAAACGCGTGCGCCCGCCCGATTCTACATTGATCATCGACTGACCAATCATCGCGCAACCGCCCATGCCCCCAAAAAACCCTGTCACCAGATTTGCCGCCCCTTGCGCTACGCATTCCTGCGAGGCGCCGCCGCGTTTGCCCGTCATTTCGCCAACAAGGTTCAACGTTAAAAGGCTTTCAATCAAGCCAATCGCCGCAAGAATAAACGCGTAGGGAAAAATGATCTCCAGTGTTTCCAATGTTAGCGGTATCGATGGAACATGAAATTGAGGCAAACCGCCCTCAATTGCCGCCAGATCACCAACACGAGGCACATCTAACCCGAAGCCAATAACAATAGCGGCAATGACCGCGATACCGGCCAGTGGCGCGGGAATAACTTTTGTGATTTTCGGCATCAGCCAGATGATCGCCATGGTCAACGTCGTCAAACTCAGCATCATGATTAATGGGGCGCCGGTCATCCACTCACCGCCGCCGAGCCCATGGCCAACGGCCTCGGATGAACCGGGTTTTTGGAACTGGCTCAATTGCGCCAGAAAAATTACAATTGCGAGACCGTTTACAAAACCCAACATGACCGGATGCGGCACCAGACGGATAAACTTACCCCATCGCAAACCGCCCGCCACAAGTTGTAACAACCCCATCAAAATGACGGTCGCAAATAAATATTCAACGCCATGCTGTGCAACCAACGCAGTCATCACGACCGCCAAGGCGCCGGTTGCACCGGAAACCATACCGGGCCGCCCGCCTATTAGGGCCGTAATCAATCCAACCAAAAACGCAGCATAAAGACCAACAAGAGGGTGGACTCCCGCAACAAAAGCAAACGCAATAGCCTCAGGCACCAGCGCCAGAGCTACTGTCAGCCCCGCGAGCAATTCAATCTTGATGCGCGCAGGTGTAAAATCTGAAAGCTCTGTTGCGCCAGTAACATCAGCCACAGAGATGCGTTCAACAAATGATTTTAAAATGGACGTCGCCATAGGAAGATGCCGCCAATGTCAGGAGTTTCGGGTAGCTGGGTCATACAGGGTTCATGTTGCGTTGCAACATTCCCTTTGAAGCTTTTGGAATGATCGAGCCCGTGGAGAAAATCGAGTAATAGA
>BQJH01000161.1 GCA_021604605.1 Hyphococcus sp. | reverse complement strand
AAGACATCGTCTTCAATCAATGCGGCATGGTGAATGATGTCGTGCGCGTCGCCCCCCATGCGATAATTCCAAAGTTCATTGCCGTCAGGATCGGTCATCACAACAAATCCGTCAGAAATCTCCGCCGTGGAGCCGCTGGTCGTATCCATTGAATTTCCTGCCAGCAGGAAGCCTTTCTCTGTTTCCACAATAGCCAGACCCCGCTCGTTGAGAGGGCCGCCATCATAGGTTTTTTCCCAAAGCAAATTACCCTCAGCGTCTGTTTTCACCAGATAAAACCGTGAATCACCGTCGCCGAAACTGTAGCTTTCACCAAATAAAGCGATGCCTCCATCGGATGTGAGCGTCAATTGAACGGCCCGATCATCTCGCTCACCACCAAATGTTTTTTCAAACATCATGTTTCCGTCAGCAGTCAATCCGAGCAAAAAGAAATCGCCTTCCCCTTCGCCATAGCTCAATGTCCAACCGGCAACGACTATTGTGCCGTCCTCACGAACTCTGACGCCAAAAGCCATCTCCATCGCGTCACCGCCCCAAGTGCGCGACCACTGGATCTCTCCCTCAACATCAACCTTCATAATGAAAGCATCATAGTTCTCGGCGTTTGCATCATATGTGCGCCCGACCAAGACGAAACCATCTTCAGCCGCCCAAATATCGAACGTGTATTCATCCCCCGGAAAGCCGTAGGTTTTCTGCGTAACAACTTCAGGCGCGCCAGCATCTCCTTGCAGCATTGCAGAATTTATTTGCGGCGACCAACTGGTTGGGTCAGCTTTCACGGGCGACAGCGTCGCCATTGCTATAAACACAACGCTAATCCGCCAACAAACACCTCTGAAGGAATGCAAGAAAACCTTTTTCACTTCCTGCCCTCCTGATTACTGGGCGCCGAACTCGCCTTCATCGCAGCGCCATGGGCCTTGAACCAACGAAAAAACATCGGCCCGAAGATCAGCGAGGAACCAACCAGTCCGCCAACAAGATAGGTCAAGCTGCCAGTTGAGAGATAAACCGCCACAATCGCGACCAGCAAAAACCCTTCCAGCATGGCGATATTCACCAATGCCTTGATGGCGTCTTTGCGTTTTTGGTCGTCGATGGCGTTCATGTTGGGTGCTTACTCCACCGGCGCCGGTTGCGCGTTCGGAATGGACTGCAACGGTTCGGCGCGGCTGCCGTCATAAAGCGATGGATCGGTGAGCGTGGTGTTCTCCCCTTCCGGGTCTGAGGTATGACGTTTCGGGTTTTGCGTGCCTGCTTTTACCGGTTCCCCGCGACGTAATTTGCCAAGCAACTCTTCAAAATTTTCCGGCGTCAAATCTTCATAGTAATGATCGCCGTCTTTGGTGGAGATTTGCGCCATGGGCGCGTTGCAGCAGGCGCCAAGACACTCAACTTCCAGCCATGAAAACTTGCCGTCTTCGGACACATGGTTTTCTGCGCCAATGACCTTCTTGCAGACCTCGCGCAAATCCTGTGCGCCGCGCAGCATACACGGCGTTGTGCCGCAAAGCTGAACGAAGAACTCGCCCACCGGCGCAAGGTTAAACATTGTGTAGAAAGTTGCGACTTCATAGACGCGGATGTACGGCATATCGAGCTGACGGGCGATTGCTTCCATCATCGGGATCGAACACCAACCCTCTTGCTTCTGGCCGCGCCACAAAAACGGGATCACCGCTGAAGCCTGACGGCCTTCCGGGAATTTTCCGATCTGCGCATCGCACCAGGTTTTGTTCTCTGCTGTCCATTCAAAGGATGCAGGCTGGTCTTTTGCGGGTCTGCGGCTTGCCATAATGCTTAGTCTCCTGAGAGTCTTCTCTAATGTAACCAAACGGTCGGAACACAAATAATCAGATGCTTGCTCGCGAAGACCCCATGCTCATCGCTCTCAGATTCAGTTGAATCGAGGCTGAGGCGCATCGTGTAGGCGCAAGCAGACGTCTGATTATCAACGGTTCGGCCATCTTGAAACCTTTATTATCCAGCCCCGGGTGGGCCCATCACATCGACCCGGATAATCTTCTCAAAACTGGGGCTAGCCGGATCAGCATCGAAGGTAAAGAGCGCAGCTCGCTCAAGCCCTTGTCCCGGTTTCCGGCCAGAAATCCCGACAAATACATACTGCATGTACTGGGAAACGAAAGCGTCATCGCGCCACGCCCCCTCGCCCCATTTAAAGGCCAGAACGCTGGCCACGTCGCTCGCGCCGGTGATGACCGGGCCAAAATTCTGCAGATCGGTGGGCGGGTAAGCATACAGCGCCGCCTCATTGGCAAAATGAGCCGCTGCGGCGGCAAATCCTTCAGTTGAGAGCGCTTCAAAGACTTGGGCAAATGAAGCCCGCATGGCATCCGTCGGTTCCTCGACCGATGGGCCATCAATAAACATGGCGGCGGCGATCTGAGTGTAGGTTGCCTCGATCTTGTCGCCGGCCTCATTCAGATCAAAAATGATCATTAAAGGCGCACGCTCGTCTCCGTTGATTGATTCGCCAAAGGTCGCCCATTTGTCCCGCGCAATCCGAAACCGGTGGGGCATTTGCGCATACGCCTCTGGCCGCCCGGCGAAGTCTCCTTCGATGCCCGGCCGGGCCGCATCAATGCCGCGCCCGAACAAAGTCGTCGGGTAGAGGACGCCAACAATGCCCTCATCGTAAAGGCTGAGCATGGCCTCGACGTCTTTGGCTTTGTAGATTTCAAAATAACGGTCGAGCAGGTCTTCCTGTCGGGCGCGCTCCTCAAATTCCGTGAGGGCTTCAACCGTCATGACAGGGGCAGATACAACAGAAGCAGGTGCAACAGTATTTTCCGGCATTGCGCAGCCCGTGAGCACGATCGCGGCGCACAGTGCAGTCAGAAACCGCATCGCGTTATAAGGCGCTCTACTACCCCTTAGAGCCGCAAGAGAACGTGGCCCACTTTGCTGTCCGGTGTTTTTGTCATTGATCGTCATCTGATTTCACCTTCATCGCGCCAGTGAATTATCTTGCGGCAGATATCATTATACACCCATTTTGAAGGTGTCGGATATCTATCCACCAACACTGGGTTTTATGGAAGAATACCCTCTCTGGGTTGAATTTTCCGGCGCCGCTTTACAACTCATGGTTTAGGTTAGCCGCGCCTATTCAAGCTCAATCTCGTTCAGCGCCGCCGCATCCTCAAAGCACCCAAGGCAAATCACTTTGATGTTGTCCGGCCCCAATGCGTCAAACGCCTCCTGGCTGAGACTGTTGCACTCATTGCAGACCGCATCCCAGACGCCGTCTTCCGCCCGGCTCCACCAGAATCCGCACGGCTCACCGGTCTTTATAGCCTCAACAATATGCACACAGACAAAAGTCTGAGGCTGTTTGCCGTGAGTGCCGCAGGTAACGGAGGGGACTTTCATGATGCGTCTTTTTCTGGCGTGAGTTTATCCAACTGCTTTTGCGAGCCTTCAATCGACCGACGCAGAGAAGCGCGGCGATAAGCTTTTACCTGCGGCCCCAGAAATGGCAACCGACTAAAAAGCCCGCGACGCAGCGCGATTAGTATCAAGAGAAAACCAAAACCCGAAACACCCATCATATTGGACGGCAACTCCCCCTGCATCAACATGATCCGCATGGGCACGAGCACAAAGCCGATAATAATTCCAAAGACGGCGCCCTGTATCGCGGCGCCAGTATGAACATGCCACGCAGGTACATCGCGATGGCGCTCGCGCAATGTGACCAGAGACATGATGATGAACACACCCGCCACCCCAACAGCAACCGCAACCTCAATAATGAGATTCATGCCTTCGGGGATGGAGGAGTAGTCAGTCATTGTCTTGAAACCCCTATCACTCTTCGATCATCATGTATTGAAGCGTCTTTTCGGCAATCAAGGAGCGCGGGTCAAGCATCGAACTTGTAGCAAATTCTTTGAGCCTCAAATGGATCAAGTCCGGGCTCACACCTCAGGATGAGGGCTTTTGCTTGGTTCTTACACTCGGTCTTTTGGATAATGTCGGCAGCGCTTCCCAATCACCTCGAATGAGCGCTTCTTTCTTATCCCTGCTCCAACCTTTGAGTTGTCGTTCAAACACAACGGCATCGTCATATCTTGAAAACCAATCGGACCAAACGCATTTAACCGGCCTTCGTGTGAAGGTGTAAGCGCCTTTATAATAGCCCGCATTATGTTCTGCGACACGGGTTTCAACCGATGACCCGCGATGCGATCCGACATAATATGAACCATCTGCACATTCGAGAATATAGATGAAAGCCTGCAATTTAAGCCCCGCCTCGATCCTCATCCTGAGGCGCCTTTTGCGGCAATCCAAGATTGACGGAAAAGCCTCGAAGGATGTGTTTCAACCACCGAACCCGTTGCACACCCTTCGAGGCTCGCCTTAGGCTCGCACCTCAGGATGAGGGCCGTCATATTTGGCTACCGATCAATCTCGCCGAAGACGACATCGAGTGAGCCGATAATCGCTGAAACATCCGGCAACATATGCCCGCGGCATAGCCAGTCCATGGCCTGCAAATGCGCATAGCCCGGTGCGCGAATTTTACAGCGATAGGGTTTGTTCGACCCGTCTGAAATCAAATAAACACCGAACTCGCCTTTTGGCGCCTCCACAGCGGCGTAAGTTTCGCCTTCCGGTACGTGAAAGCCTTCCGTATAAAGCTTAAAATGATGGATGAGGGCTTCCATATTGCCCTTCATTTGTTCGCGACGCGGCGGCGCGACCTTGCCATCCGTCGTCATCACCGGGCCGGGTGTTTCACGCAGCTTCGCAATCGCCTGTTTCATGATGGAAACAGACTGCTGCATCTCTTCCATACGGCAGAGATAGCGATCATAGCAGTCGCCGTTCTTGCCGATTGGCACCTGAAATTCATATTCGTCATAGGACTCGTAGGGTTGCGCCCGGCGCAGATCCCACTGAATGCCGGAGCCGCGCACCATGACGCCGGAAAAGCCCCACTTGAACGCGTCTTCCTTTGTGACAACACCGATATCGACATTGCGCTGTTTGAAAATACGGTTGTCAGTAATCAGCGTTTCTATGTCCGCCATCTTTTGCGGGAATTGATCGCACCATCCTTCAATGTCGTTGATCAAGGCTTCGGGCAAATCCTGATGAACACCGCCAACGCGGAAATAAGCTGCGTGCATTCGCGAACCCGATGCGCGCTCATAAAACACCATCAGTTTTTCGCGCTCTTCAAAGCCCCAGAGCGGCGGCGTCAACGCGCCAACATCCATCGCCTGCGTGGTGACGTTGAGAATGTGCGAGAGAATGCGGCCAATCTCGGAAAAGAGAACGCGGATATGTTGGGCGCGTTTTGGCACTTCGATGCCGAGCAGCTTTTCCGCTGCAAGGCAGAACGCATGTTCCTGGTTCATTGGCGCCACATAATCAAGGCGGTCAAAGTAAGGGATCGCTTGCAGATACGTTTTATACTCGATCAGCTTTTCGGTGCCGCGATGAAGCAGCCCGATATGCGGATCGACCCGCTCTACAACTTCGCCGTCAAGCTCCAGCACAAGGCGCAACACGCCATGCGCCGCCGGGTGTTGCGGACCAAAATTGATTGTAAAATTGCGTTCCGACGAGGCGTCAGAAACTGAATCTTCAGGGATGTTGTGACCATCAGCCATTGCAACGCTCCGCGTTGTTAAGTTCGTTGTGCATAGTGCGTTGTACGTTGAGGTTCATACTAACTATCGTTTCGTGATTTTCGTTGAATAGAATTGATTAATCCGCGTGTCATTTTTCCCAATTCGTCCGTACGTTCGAGCAGAATAGATACCTGATCCGGTTGCAATAGCCCTAAACGTCCAGAAAGGATCAAATGGGTTTCAAGTTCTTTCAATGAGCCTTGTGATATTCTCAAAAACTGGATGAATGAACCATCGCTATCACGACCATAACCTTCCGCGATATTTGCTGCGATCGACACTGAACACCGACGCATTTGTGAGGTCAGGCCGTAAAGTTCTTCTTTTGGATATTCACGCGTCGCTTCATAGCAAATCTCTGCAAGGTCCATGGCTTTTTGCCAGACCTTGAGGTCGCGATACGAAACACCGCCGCCCATCCCTTGTCTCCTCTCTTCACTAAGCGCTACGGACAACGAACTACTCACTACTTTTCGCAAATTGTTCAAAACATTCTTGCCCGGTCATTTGCTTTGCTTTTTCCGCAAACGAATAATAACCCGGCTTTTCGTCGATGAAGACTTCATGATCGAGGGTGAGATCAATCGGGTCATCAAAGGCGTCGACCGAAACAATATTCACTGCTCTGTCTTTTGTTCGCCAGAACAAGACCGAACCACATTGCTTGCAGAAGCCGCGCTCGGCCCATTCCGATGAATTATAGACGCCGACGCTCTCTTCGCTCTCGAATTTCACCGTGTCGCCGCAATCAAGCGCGAAGAAAGGACCCGCCGCCATGCGCCGACATTTAGAGCAATGACAAACACCCACATCGCCGTTTTTCGGGGTCGCTTTGAAAGCCACCGCACCGCAATTACATTTGCCTGATTTTTCTGACATTTCTGATCCTCCTACTTCACGCTCGTTCTGTTGTTGGATCGATCATCTTTTTGATCTCAGTAATTTTGGTCGCCGGAAAACCGCTTAACTCAGCGTGCTTTTTGATGATGCCCTCGTCTTCGGCGAGATAAACACAGAAAGTCTTATCAGCCGCCACAAATGACTCGACCCATTGAATTTGTGCGCCAAGCTCAGCAAGCACTTCGTTTGATTTTGCCGCCGCCCCTTTTAGCGCATCACGATCAG
>BQJH01000160.1 GCA_021604605.1 Hyphococcus sp. | reverse complement strand
ATTGGAATAGACCGTGGCGCCAGGTTGTGATCGCTCACTGTCGATCATTAATGTAATCAATGTTCGGGCCGGACGGGCGGCAAGATATCGCAAGCCCCGGCGTCCATTAAACCAGCCCCGGTCAAGCGGCGCCAAATGCGGCAGGCCGATCTCACCGGGGGTTTTGCGGGTTTGCGGTCGGGTTTTATCAGCTGGTAAAAAATCAACGCCTGTACGCGGCGCTCCGCTCTCAATCCGCAGCGCTTCCATGGCGTCCAGCCCGATCGGCCCGACATGGCTGCGCCGGATAAGACGCTCCCAAACCGTGAGCGCTTCCGCAGCGGGAAATATAAGTTCAACACCCGGCAACGCACTGAACTGCATCGGCCGCGCTGCCGTTTCCACACCGCGCACGACGCCTGACGCCGCGACATCATCACCGGGGGATTTAAAACCGGCAGCGCTTAAAACATCTGCCGCCTGCGGTCCAAAAATGCCCAGCGCTGCGATCTTGCTAGAGATGTCTTCCACATCGACGACCAGTTCGCGTGACGCCAACCGTAGCCGTCGCTCATGAGGGGTCGGCGTCGTCAACAAAAACAGATCATCAGACAATCGTGAGACTTCGCTTAAGTCGATAACACAGCCTTGATGATCGAGAATAAGACCGCGCGCACTCTCCCCAATTGCTAGTCTTGTCGCCGGGGCTGTCGTCACGCGTGATAAAAATTGCGCCGCTTCCTCACCGCGAACAGCATAGCGCGCCAATGGGCCAAGATCGGCCATCGCCGCTTTACTTTTCGCGGCTTGGTATTCATTTTCCACTGAAGTAAAAACACGCGCAACAGACCATCCGTTGACAGAACTCCAGCTATTGGCCTTGCTGGAGCCAGCCGCGGCCGCATAAAGCGGCGTTGCTTTTGGCGCGTCCATGGTGAAATCTTCTGCAGGAAAGATCATGCAACCGTCCCCCGCTTATAATCTCGGAGGGCAGCTTTTCCGGCGATACGCCCGGCAGCGCCGGATAGCCCGAAACCGATTTGAGCGCCCTCACCGCAATAATAAAGTCCGCTAACATGCCCCGCCGACGCCAGCCGACGCCCATGGGCGATCTGCTGTAAGAGGGCTGGTTTCGATTTTGTACTGCCAGCATGGGCGCCAGGTAAGAGTAGCGTCTTTTCTTCAATGCGCTCGCAAACTTCCGGGGCGAAAGCCTCAATAGTTTTGAGGATCGCCGTTTCAATTTCTTGCCTTCGTTCAGGAGAAGGGTCTGCCTCATAGGGCAAAGGATGCGCCATCACCGAAAGAAGGTGCCGGTTTTCCAGCGCGCTTTCTTCATCAAGCGCATTCGGGAAAATAGCCTCTATGATAAAGGTATCGGGAATGGCGCCCGCGCGCGCATCATTAAAAGCCCGCCGCAAACTATCTGCAGGCGGCGCAAAAACTAACCGCTTACGCATATGCGCCTTGGTCTGTTCGTCTCGCGCCACGCCTTTCAGGGCCAATTTCATCTGTACCGTCATCATCTGTGGAGCCGGTTTGGCGAGTAACCGCTGAAACTCAATGTCGATATTGCGCGGACCAATCATATCCACAAAAACATGGCGCGCTTCGCCTGAGGCAATTACCAGCGGCGCACGCAACTGCCCGCCATTTTCCAACTCAACACCCGCCACCTGATCGCGCTCAATCAAAATAGAGGAGACCGGGGTGGCGGCGCGGATATCAACTTTCGCCGCTTGCGCCGCCCGGCGCAGCGCAGTGATAACCGCAAGGGCGCCGCCTTGCGGATAAGCAACAGCGCCCGGCAGCCCTGAAATCTCACCCGCCTTTTGTCTCACAAAGCCCATAAAGCTGAACGCTTCATGGGGCGCCGCGCCGGAACGGAAAGCCGCCTCGCTCAGCATGGCTGTTTTGACGGCACTGTCAGGGAAATATTCGTCCAGCACATCATCAATGCTGGCGACAGAAAACAGATCAAGCTTGCCCGTCACTTCCGAGCCAAACGCACTGCTTTGTTTTTCATTGAAACCAGACCGATTGCGAACCGGCTCAAACACCGGGCGCAACAGAACAGCCGCTTCCATTAAATCTTTTAAAAATGTTTCCAGAGGCTGAGCGACATCTTGTTCCAGCGGTTGCGCGGCCTGCCTGATATCACCGCTCAATAGCAGCGTCTCGTCATCTTTAAAAAAATAAACTGTATCAAGGCGGCGCGCCGCATATTTTAAACCGAAACGATAAAGATCAAGATCGGCGATCATGGCAGGGTCAAGAACAGATAAGAGATGTTCCCCCTCCGTATAAGCAAGCCCGGAAGGAAACTCCCCGGCCTTGATTGAACCGCCAATCTCAACCGTATCGCACAACAGCAATGTTTTGAGCCCGGCGCCGCCCAGATAGGCGGAAGCCGCCAGCGCTTCCGCATCAGACCCGACAACGATCGCATCAATACCGCCTTCTATCCGTCCGGCAAATTGGTTTTGATCATCTGCCTGCGTCATATGCCAAGCACCTTGTCGACAAGCCGCACTGCTGACGCCACAGCATTATGGGCGCTGGGCTGAATATATATATTTTCCGCACGGTCAGTATTCACCGGCGTATCGAGAGATAAAGGCCCCATAATTTTGACACTGGTTTTTTTAATATTGTCGGACAATCCACCAAGACGCGATGATAACTGATTTGTCATCAGCCGCGTCACCGCCTGGCGGTCCTGCCCGGTCCATTCCCGCCAGCCATCTTCTTCCTTGAAGGCGCGCGGGCAATAACTGGTTCGCGCCAGAAGATCGCCATTATCCGCAAACTCAAATTCAATGGGCAAGCTTTCCGGCAAGCGGCCACTAACAGCAGCGTTACTGGCTGCTTGTAAATCCGAGGCTTTATCCAAAATCTGAAAAATGGCGTGGCGGTTCCCTTCTGGCGGCTCCATGGGAGACTTTAGCTGAATGCGCAGCTGCGCCTGAGCGCCGCCATGCCCCGCCATAGGGGAAAGCGGCGCTCGAAAACCAGCCGCTAAAGCCGCGTCGGGCGAAGCGAATAAAATCGCCTTGGTTTTTATGGTTTCCCCATCGGCCAGTTGAATGAGTTGGCTTTTGCCCGACCCGTTTGTCACGCCTTTAAAGGCGCTATCAAAAATCGTGACACCACTATTTTTACAAACATCTTCCAGCGCTTGAAAAACAGCCTTGGCGCCATTTTCCACACGCACCCTCCACGCCTCTTCGCTCATAAACTCCGACAATCCGGCAACGGTGCCTGCTTCACCGCCGCCCAGGCCTGAAGGCGCCAAAGCATGGGCGACCAGATGAGCCTTCAAGGCGTCATCCTCCAGAAAATCATCCAGCAAAGAAACAACGTTCATTGTGTGTTGTTCGAGAGCGGAAAGCTGGTCTTCATCCCCATCCAGACAGGAAAGAAGAGAACGGCGCAACTGACGCCCGACATCGGCGCCGTTGATATCGAGTGCTTCATCCAGCGCTCTGATTTCTGTTAAAAAATCTGACCAGACCAGACTGTCTTTGCTCTTAGCTATCTCAAGGGCATTTTCTGTTTCGCCCTCTCCATTATGGGTCGTAACAACAGCGCCATCTTCCAACAGAGTAATGCGCGCACTGACCGGCGTCAGAGAGAAGCCATACTCATGCAGATCAAGCCGACGCCAGACAAAATTCGGGATATTGCAAATTGAGGCTGTGCTGGGCCGCCGAACAGACTTGCTCTGCACCAGAGCGGTTGCTGCGCCTGACCGTGCAGCCGCCCCGGCCGCACATAAAGCTGCCTCCCCCGACCCTATAATGGCTATATCAAACACAGTCATCTGACGCCCGCCGCTGTACCAGATAGCGGTCCAATTATCGCCTCATATATATGCACTACTTTTTTCTGATGTTGGGTTAACAAAACCTCTGCATCGCCCAGTGACTTAACCCCGCAGGCGTCTGTCATTCTATTCGCGGATGCTTCTCCAGCCCCCTTCGGCTCAAATATACCACCGGTTGCAGCACGCCCGGCATGCAAGACAGCGTCAAAGAGGGTTTGGGCTGTTATAAGAGCATCCGCATCCTCCGCGCTCAAAGCCCCACACTCAGCCAGCCAGCCTAGCAGCGCCAAAGTAGAACTTGGCGCCCGGCCATTTTCATGCGCCGCAATCAACGCCAGACACTGCCCAATGAAAGCAATGTCCGTAAGACCCCCTGTTGCGCCTTTTACATCCCACACTGATTTTGCTTTTTTAGCTTTCAGCAAGCGCAACCGCATTTCATGAACATCGTGCTTGACGCTATCTGAAGACCGCTCGCGCTGAAGCATCGCATCAATCGCATCATCAACTTTTTTCGCAAGCTCTGACGGGCCAAAAATAACTTTGGCTTTCGTCATCGCCATCATTTCCCACGTCCATGCTTCATCACGGTAATATCGGTCAAAGGCGCCAAAGCTGACGGCCGCTGGTCCCGCGCCGCCGGAAGGGCGCAGTTGCATGTCCACTTCATATAAAGCGCCTTCAGAAGTTGCAGCAGACAAAGCTGTTACAATTCGCCTGACAAGGCGAGTGTAATATTCAACTGGCCCCAGAGATCGCTGACCAGAAGAGACACTGCCTTCGGGCGCCTCATAGATAAAGATTAAATCTATGTCGGAGATCGCCGTCATCTCTCCAGCGCCGAGACGGCCAAGCCCGGCAATGATGAACCCGCCCTCTATATCGCCATGCATGCGGCGCATATCCGCGATCGTGACCGGCGCCAAAGTGCGAATACATGCCTGCGCTATCGCCGTAAAATGTGCCGCGGCTTTATCAGATGTCAGCACGCCTGTCGCAAGTTGCGCCGTGATTAAAAATTTCTGCTCACCCGCCCAGCGCCTGACCGCATTCAGCGCCGCCTCATAGTCCTCAATATTTTGCAGTTGTGTAACAAGTTGCGGTTCGTAATCTGACACTTCAGGCGGCGGCGCTGCGAGACTGCTCTCAACCAACCGCTCAATAAAATTTATCCGCCGCGAGAGTTCACGCCCAAGAAAAGGGGAAATCGTCATGATCCGGATCAGCGTATCGAATATATCAACATTATTGGCAAGCAACGAAAAGACCTGAACGCCTGACGGCAGCCGCGAGAGAAAATCTGCAAAGGCAAAAAAAGCATCATCAGGGTTGCTCGCCTTTGATAAGGCTTCCAGCAATGGCGCCATTAATTGCGTTAGGATCAATCGCGCACGCTCCGTGCGCGTCGCGCGCATGGCGCCCGCATGCCAACGACGAATGGTTTCGCTTACTTCCTCGGGGCGGTTAAACCCAAGAGACCGAAGGGTTTCCAAAGTTGAAGGGTCATGTTCAACACCGGTAAAAACAAGCGGCCCGGGGGCTGTCGCCTCTTCCGCTTCTAATTTGAAAAGCTCGTCATAATGAGTTTGCACAGTGCGAAGGACGCTGCCCAGCTTTTCACCCAGCGCATCAGCGCTCTGTTCTCCTGCAAACATGGCAAGGCGTTCAATATCCACGCCAGCCGTTGGAATGTTGTGGGTTTGCTCATCATTAATCATCTGTAAGCGGTGCTCAATATGGCGCAGATATTGATAACCGGCAATCAGATCAGAACAAACAGCATCCTCAATCTGTTGCTTTTCATTCAACACAGTTAAGGCGTTGATCGTTTGGCGCGATCGCAGCGACGGGTCTTTGCCGCCTAAAATGAGTTGTTGGGTTTGAGCATAAAATTCAATTTCTCTTATCCCGCCACGCCCGAGCTTGATGTTATGTCCCGCGAACTCAATCGTTGCGCCGCCTTTCGCAGATTGGATCTGTCGTTTTACAGCTTGCACATCTGCAATAGCGGCAAAATCGAGAAACTTGCGCCAGATGAACGGGCGCAAAGATGATAAAAATTTCTCACCCAGCTCTACATCACCTGCGCAGGCGCGCGCCTTGATAAAGGCCATCCGTTCCCAGTTCTGTCCGTAAGCTTCATAATAGGATTCTGCCGCCTGCACGGAAAGCGCGAGGGCGGAAACGCCGGGGTCAGGGCGCAGGCGTAAATCTGTTCGAAAGACATACCCGTCAGCGGTTTGCATTTGCAGAAGATTGACCATCTCGCGGGCGGCCTTAACGGCGCCAGCTTGCGCCTCGGTCCGGTCTTTGCCCGTCATCAAATCCGCATCAAACAGAACGATCAAGTCAATATCACTGGAATAGTTGAGCTCTTCACCGCCATGCTTGCCCATGGCCAAAACGCAAACGCCGCGCGCACCGCGCTCAAGCCCCGCCCTCACCATCGCAGCCTGCAGGGCCGCCTCCACAACAGCATCAGCAAATTGCGACACGGCGTGAGCAGCGGTCATGACGTCCCAGACTTGTGCAATGTCAGCAAGAGCGATGGCCAGCGCGGCTTGTTTTTTTGCCTGCCGCAGGCCTTTCATTTGCGATTGCTGGTCTGGCAAGTGGGACGCTTTTTCAGCAAGGGCGCAGGCTTCAGCCAGCGCATCTTCCGGCGGTGTCTGCAATAGGTGTATGACCAGATCGGTATTTTGCTGCATGAGGCGGCGCAGATATGGCGAGCACCCCGCAACGCCATCGATCAATGATTGTTCATCTTGGCTCAACGAAGCAAAACGCGGACCAATATCCTGACGCAATCGCTGCGCCGCATCCGGATCAAAAGCCGGCGGCGCAAACTGAATCTGCGCGCCCAGATTTGCACTCTTCGCCATCAACTGAAATTGACCATGCTCCGGGCCTGAACGCCAGAAAGAAATGCTGCGCGAGGCTAATTAAATCAAAACGCAAAACACCGCCCGGTGATGGCCGGGCGGCGTCAAAAC
>BQJH01000159.1 GCA_021604605.1 Hyphococcus sp. | reverse complement strand
CCGTTTTTCTGCAAACTCATTCACTGCCGGGATATATTTTGCAAAATTATCAGGCTCCGCGACGCGGATCTCTATTTGTTCCCGTGCCCCCGAGGCCTGAAAGAACAGCTTCGCCTGATCATAAGGCATAAATATAATGGTTGAATCATATTGTGAATTATCGACCTCAAAGATGGCCCCAACAACATAGGTTTTAGATCGCACGGGAATACGCCCAAACGCTGTTTCCGAGCCCCCATGTGTCGTTAACGTCACCCCATCGCCAGCACGCACGTTCAACTTCATCGCCAGCCCCGTGCCGATCGCTATACGGTTTCCCCCATTGTTCCCATCGCCAAAATCTTCAAGCGACCCCGCTTTAATATTCGCCGGGTTTGAAAGGTCGCCAATTTCCAGCAAATCATCACGGCGCATGCCCCGTACGAGTGTGACCTCACCCCCATTCGGGGTCGTCGCATATGAATAGGCATTGATGAGCGGCGCCGCATTCAAGACACCATCAATTGTCTCAAACTGAGGGATCAGATTATCCGGCCCACCGTCACCCTGGTTAAGCTCAACAAAAATATGGCCATTCAGCCCCAGCATCTGCTCCAGAAGTTTGGCGCGAAACCCTTGCATCACGGACATCACGATGATCAAGGTCGCAACCGCAAGCATGATGCCTGCAAAAGCAATAATGGAAATAAGGGAAACGCCCTTGCCTGAACGCGTTGCGCCAAGATATCGCCGCGCCACCATCCACTCAAAGAATGAGAACGGGCCTGTGGCTTTCAGAGAGGATGCGGAATTGGTTGCCATAAGGTGAGGTCTTCGTTTGTTGCAGCTGGGCTAGACGATTTTAGAGTGCGTATTATCTCTGTCTACTATGGCGATTTTTGGCTCACTATAAGCTTTAATCATAGACAAGCGCGTCGCGAACTAAAGCTGATACATGTGAAGCGACGGCATCCAGCGCAATATCTTCACGTTCACCGTCGCTACGGCGTTTTAGCTCAGCATTGCCGGATTTAACGCCACGCGGCCCAATAACAATCTGGTACGGCAAGCCGATCAAATCCATCCGGGCAAATTTCTCGCCCGGCCGCGCAGGCGTATCGTCATAAAGAACCTCAACGCCAGCCGCTTCCAACTCACGATAAATCTTTTCGCAAGCCTCATCGGTCTCTGCATCACCAGCTTTAAGATTGACGAGGCCGGCATGAAACGGCGTGACGGCCATCGGCCATTTGCATCCATCATCATCGTGAAAGGCTTCAATCAACCCGCCAACAAGACGTGAAACGCCAACACCGTATGAACCCATCTGTATCGGGACGTCTTTTCCGTCCGATCCGGCGACCATCGCTTTCATGGGTTTTGAATATTTCGTCCCAAAGAAGAATATATGGCCGACTTCGATACCACGCGCGGCAATCCGGTTTTCTTCCTCAACCGTCTTCTCAAACTCCGCTTCATCATGCATTTCATCGGTTGCAGCATAATGCGCCGTAAACTGATCAACAATTGACTGTAGATCGCCATCAAAGTCAGTATCTTTCTGAGGGACAGGCATCTCAATCAAACGCTTATCGCAAAAGACTGCGCTTTCACCTGTGTCAGCGAGAATAATAAACTCATGGCTGAGGTCGCCGCCAATGGGCCCTGTTTCAGCGCGCATGGGAATTGCTTTGAGCCCCATCCGTTCAAATGTTCTGAGGTAGGCCGCAAACATTTTGTTATAGCTGCGGCGACCAGATTCGTCATCAAAATCGAATGAATAGGCGTCTTTCATCAAGAACTCACGGCCACACATCACGCCAAAGCGCGGACGAACCTCATCGCGAAACTTCCACTGAATATGATAAAGCAGTTTCGGTAAATCTTTATAAGAACGCATGCCAGCGCGAACGATCTCAGTGATCATTTCTTCATTGGTCGGCCCGAACAACATCTCGCGTCCGCCCCGATCTTCGATACGCAGCATCTCTTTACCATAGGCGTCATAGCGCCCGCTTTCACGCCACAGGTCTGCCTGTTGAATGGTCGGCATCAGCATTTCAACCGCGCCGGCGCGGTCTTGTTCTTCGCGCACAATCTGTTCGATCTTTTTCAGGACCCGAAACCCGAGCGGCAGCCAGGCATAAATGCCGGCCCCCTCCTGGCGCATCATCCCCGCGCGCAGCATCAGCCGGTGTGACGCAATCTGCGCCTCCGACGGCGTTTCTTTCATGACAGGCAAGTAGAATTTTGTAAGGCGCATTAGAACAGTCTTGGTTACTTCGCTGTGCGTTCTAAAGCATGATTGGCTAAAGAGGAAACCAGTTTCCTGCGCTAAATCGAAAGTGCCGGATTATTCGCTGATTTGGCTGTCTTCAACCGCATAAACCTCACCTTGGGGGGCTTGAGGCGCATCGTCGCCAAGCAGGATTGATTTCGCATAAAGCGCGCCGAATACGTAAATAACAGAAAAAACGACCAGGAGAGATCTCATGAACCGGGCTCCTTACTTGGATTTGATCCAGGGCCTTCGGTGCAAAAAGCGCCTGAGTTGATGATACGGCCGCCGCTCTCGTCTAGCTTCAGGTCAAACCGTGAAAGCAGGCGCTGACTGGCCCAACCACGGGTCTGTTGCGGGCGGAAAACAATGATGATGGGATCGCTTGTGCCTGCGGCCTGTTCCGGGCCAATGCGAACAATCGCGGCGCTATTGCCGGCCAGAAGGTAGCTCGCCGCCTGTGCAGAACAGGGACCGGGGCGCACTATTGTCGCTTCTGCCGCATACAAAGAGGCAGGCGAAAACAAGGCCCCCGCCGTATAAACCGTCGTTAACAATGACCATCTCATCTTCATGAGAGGGTTCGTTGCAGCCTTCGTGCCTCGTTAACGGAGGGCGATGGTTAATGCATAAGAAAAGACAGCCTAGAGCTTATTGCGCTTTCACTTTCCAATCACCCGCTGCGGGCAATTGGCGACACACCGTGCTTTGCACGGGGTCATCGGCATCAGCAAACATCTGCGAGAACACGCACTCCATATCGACAATCTCACCACTCATGGCGCCTGTCATTTCTCCCGCAGCACTATATTGCCCCGTCAGATGGAGGTTAGCCGCTTTCTCAGCCGCACCATCGACAGTCATGACCAGACGCATGTCGATATCACGGCCATTTGCCGAGCCTGTTACGGTCAGTTGGGCGCCCTCCTCTAGCGTTTTACCGGAAATCGCCCCATCTTCAGCAACATCAAAATTCAGTGTGAAATCAGGTAAGACGCCATCTGCTGTTTGTGGCTGAGAAATAGTGATCGCCCCCCGCCAAGCGCCGACACTGTCCGGATGGGCGCCATCGCCTTGCATTTTTCCGCATAACCATGCCGCTGTCGCATCAGTAGCCTTCATTGCCTGGGCGACAGCTTCAAACTGTTGATACGCTTCTGACCGCATCAAATCGTTTAACTTGCGACGCTCTAACTCCGCGTCATAGCGATAATTATATTCGCGTAGCATGACATTAACCGGGGTGCGCAATCGTTTTGCTTCCGGGTGTGCGTCTGCAGCTGAAGCCAACGTATCGCCAATCGTCCCGAACACACTGTCAAACCATCCAACCGTCGACGGTTGCTGATCGGCATTTGGTCCTAATGATGACACTTCGATGCGCTCAGCTACCGGCATAGTCTCATTGATGAAGCATTGGAGATAGCGCCGGTTAAGCGCTCGAGAGCCACCTCTCGCATCCTCTCCTGCTCCGGCTAAATATTCCTGAATGTAAATATCAACCGCGCCCGCTTTCGTCTTACCAGACGTTTCCCAACGTAAACGTTCATCTTCCAGAAAATTATAATAAGCGACATCGATATTCGTCAGGCAGTCTTCATGCTCAAGCGCTTCATAACTTTCCTGAACGGTTTTCAAAGATGTTATCAAGGCGCCAACAATAAATCCGTTTGAAGTGGCGCCAATGCCTTCCATAAACATGCCGGTTGCCTTCTCGACGACTTCTCCCTCCGCCCAATCCGCAATCACACCCGGCTCGCCTTGAACAACCCCCTTTGCAATCGTTGTCGCTTTCAAGACATGCACCCAGTTATTCGCAACTTTCACCGTCTCTCCACCAACTTCCAATGCGATTGAATCGAGGACATCGTCTGAGGCCTCAGATGCTTTGATAAATTGATCCACGACCCGTTGCGCATACAAATCCTGCGCAAGACCGGTCATCTGTTCTGCAACGAAACCTTTGACATTCTCCCCCATATCGATCGCCGCCTGCCCCTCATAAGTACGAGACGGCAAGCTGCAAACTTCAGCAAAGGCCGGTCCCGCCATATTGAGCAGCGCAGCTGAGGCGCAAGCGAGCCGTAATAAATTCTTGCGAAATGGAACTGTCATATTGCGTCTCCCATGAGCCCCGGTCACTCCGGTGAGCAGGTCAGAATTATCTTAATGAGACTCGGCTGCAAAATGCGAGCCTCCAGTAAAACACCGAAAAGCCAGCAAATGAGCATTTCTGAAGAACCATATCTCTCAATGGGATAAGCCGTTATTCAGGCCGGACGAAATCGTAAATTCCGGGCTGACAGCCCCCGCCCCATGATATATCAAAGAATGGGACTAAGGGGATCAGCATATGCGACAGGTGTTTGGATCAGCATCAGCAACGATATGTCTTGTGCTGTGCGCCTTGACGTCGATCGATATTCTCAGTCGCATTTCCGGTTTCGAGCCGCATCAAATTTCAGATATGTTTCGGCCTTTTAGCAATGCGATTGAAATCGCTATTCAATCCTATTCATTGCTCATTACGGATTTTGCCAAGCTGGTCGCCCCTATTTGGGGATTGCCAGAGCTTTTAGTCGCAATCTCTGTTCAGACTGCTTTGGTTGTCTTATCCGCCGCGTTCACAAGTGTTTTTGTTAACGCAAAATAAGCGACCGACATCACACGGCATCACTTCATTTCTGCACTGAGCGTTAACCGGCAATGCAACTAGACTTGGTTCTACTTAGCGCTAGGAAGTGTTGCGGCGCGACATGAAACAACCCAAAATTGAGAAATCCCAAACGCGCCGCAATTGATCCGTATCCCCTAGCCCGTCTTACGGATCAATTAGGGCGATTGTTACCTAATAACATGAGGTGGTCAAGGAAGACCAAACATAGACTAGTGGCTCGGAGAGCCTCTCAGCCAGACTTATTCCCAGCAAAACTGGAGAGTTTTCAGCAAAATGCTGGTGCGGTCGAGAAGACTCGAACTTCCACCCGTGTTACCGGACAGCGACCTCAACGCTGCGCGTCTACCAATTCCGCCACGACCGCACGTCGATTAGCGAGCGGCGGAGATAGCAAAAGGCGCGTAGCCTGTGAAGCCTCGAAATTGCAGTAATTTGAGGAAATTCTCGCAAACAGCGCTTATATAGGCAAAGAGCCTTGCCGACAGATGCTTATGCCTGTCTTAGTTTGTGAAAACGCCTGAAAAGAGCCAACCATTGTCCCGCCTCGCCCCCAACCAAAATGACGTCCTTAGCCGCCTGCAAAACGAGACAGGCGTCGAGTGGGCAACGTCTGCAGGCTATGTCAGCTACGAGGCCGCCGTCGCTGTGATGGAAGCCAGGGCTGCGGCAATTCGCGAAAGCGCAGAATCAGAACTGGTCTGGCTGTTGGAGCACCCGCCGCTTTATACGGCAGGCACGGGCGCCAACCCTCAAGACCTGCGCTCGCCAGACCGCTTTCCCGTCTACAAAACCAGCCGCGGCGGGCAATATACCTATCACGGACCGGGGCAGCGGGTCGCTTATATCATGCTGGATCTCGATAGGCGCGGGCGAGACATCCGCGCTTTTGTCTATGGGCTCGAACAGTGGATTATCGAAACCCTTGCTGAATTCTCAATCAAAGGCGAACGCCGGGATGGCCGCGTCGGGGTCTGGGTCGACAGAACACAGCCCGGAGGGCCGGTTCGTGAGGACAAGATTGCCGCAATAGGCGTGCGGATCAGGCGGTGGGTCAGTTTTCATGGCATTGCCCTGAATGTTGAACCCGACCTCACCCATTTCACCGGAATCACGCCTTGCGGCATTGATGAGCCGGGGCTCGGCGTTACCAGCCTTGTCGATCTTGGCATTCCTGCAGGACTAACCGATGCCGATGCTGCTCTGCGCATCGCCTTTGAAAAAGTGTTCAGCCCGACTATCGACGTCGCACCGCCAGAATGATCAAATGAATCAACTTAAATAGTTGTTGCACCAACGAATAAAGCCAAGCATCGGAGACAAACATTGGAGATGGGCCATGCCAGAGCGGATTTTGATCACCGGGATATCAGGCTTTATTGCCAAACATATTGCGCTCCAACTTTTGCAAGCGGGTTATGACGTCTGCGGCACTGTACGCGCACTCAATAAGACAGATCAGATAAAGCACTCATTGAGCAAAGCTGGCGCAGATATTTCGCGCTTGTCTTTTGCTGCAGCTGATTTGGTCAAGGATGATGGCTGGGCAGAAGCCGCAGAAGGATGCAGCGGCGTCATGCATGTCGCCTCTCCTTTTCCATTGATCCAACCTCGCGACCGTAACGCCCTTACGCCAGCCGCGCGGGATGGCGCTCTCAGAGTTTTACGGGCTTCCAAAAATGCCGATCGCATCGTTATGACATCTTCCATGGCGGCGATGATGTATCGACCCGGCCGGCCCAGCGTGATGCCGGTTCAGGAAGCTGACTGGACAGACACGGAATGGAACAAGTTATCCCCTTACGTTGTATCAAAAACGGCTGCAGAAAAAGCAGCATGGGATACAGCTACGGCGGAAGGGTTTAAACACAG
>BQJH01000158.1 GCA_021604605.1 Hyphococcus sp. | reverse complement strand
CCAACGCCGCCAACAGAAATGTTCGTCGAAAAATCCGCCGCAAAGAGATCACGTGCACTGGGAGCAAATACGGCATCGCACCCGCCCGAGGCCAGCTTTTGTATGTCGCTTTCAAGCTCGCGTGGATAGACATCAAAATCTTCATGGGGCGCAAATTGCAGTGGATTGACAAAAATCGTTGCGATCGTTCGGTCGGCTTCACGTTTAGCAAGATCAATCAACGACAAATGCCCCCGGTGAAGGGCGCCCATGGTTGGCGCAGCGCCAATCGACAGCCCTTCGGCGCGCCAGTCGCCAAGCAATCCAGAAAGTTCTTCTCTCGTTTTGCAAATTTTCATGCCAGACGCCGGCCTTCTTTTCATCTTCGCGTCGCTTTTACCACAGCGACAAGCGACGCTACAACTTTCTCACCCATTCCAAGACGGAGTATTTAGTAATGATGCTTTCCATGATGCGCGCAAAACTACATAGCGCAACTGTAACTGAATGTGACCTTCACTATGAGGGTTCATGCGCCATCGACGAAAATTTGATCGAAGCGGCAGGCATGCTCGTCAATGAAGAAATTCACATCTGGAACGTCAACAGCGGCGCCCGGATTGTGACCTATATCATTCCCGGCGAGCGCGGCTCAGGCGCTATTGCCGTAAACGGCGCCGCCGCGCGTCATTTTGCCAAAGGCGACAAGGTTATTATCGCGAGCTTTGCGCAAATGTCTCATGACGAAGCGAAGACACACAAACCGTGCGTCGTTATTTTGAATGACGACAACACCATTGGCTCAGTAAAAGATTAGTGCGAATAATCCGGCCAGGCAGTATCGAGAAACGCTTGATAGAGCTGGCTAAGTTCAGCCTGACTTTTTAATGCATCAAGATTTTTTTGAACCGTATTCGCATCACGTCGCGCAACTGGTCCTGTAAGCGATTTCTTTGGCGCTTCGAGAAATCTGTCGACAAGGCTTTGCAAATAGACCCTCATAATATCTTGCGCCGGCATGCCTGACAATTTTTCAAAAGGGTCCGCGGTTTTATTCCACAAAAATGCCGAAAGGTTACCGCTCAATACGGCTAATGCGTGGTAATAGGCGCGGTCATCATCCCTCAGCATAAAATGTGGGTTTTGCGCGCCCGGAAATAATTCGGAAAACTCAGGGCCCTGCTCAGAACAGGCAAACGGTATGCGCGCCATGATGGCCATATCAATGACCGCTTTGGGGAAAGAATAGAGCGGATGAAAGCCAGACATACCGCTTACGGTGACGGCGCCGGATAAATGCACTGCCGGTCTCTCACCAATCACCTCTTGCCAATTCTCAAACCATGGCTGAAGTGCGCTATCAGGAATTGCTGCAATGACGATATCGGCATGTGAAACCTTCTCGCAACAGTTGGCGCGGGTTTCTTCCACTTCCGCCCGCGTTATGATTTCAATTACATGTCCGAGATGGCGAAGGTAAGCTGCCATATTCTCGCCCGCGCGTCCCGCGCCGAAAATCGCATAGCGCATGATCAACTTTCCTTTTCTTGATCGCCTCGCGAAGCCTGTTAGATTCGCAGCCTTAAACCAGTGAGATCATAGCACGACTATGCACAAATTCGACACTTTGAAACCCGTGATGGTTCTGTGCGCACTGGCATTCTTTCTCTTGTCTGGCGCTGCCTTTGCCGCCGCCCCTGAAACGGGCGCGTTGAATGTTGGGGTTCAACTCGAACCGCCGAACCTGGACCCGACAAGCGGCGCCGCGGCGGCCATAGACGAGATCGTCTATGCGAATGTCTTTGAAGGGCTAACCCGTATCACTGAAGAGGGAACTGCCGCACCGGCCTTAGCCAAAAGCTGGACAGTTTTAAATGATGGGTTGGTGTACGAGTTTTTATTACATCAAGGTATTAAATTTCACGACGGGACAGCATTTGACGCAGATGACGTTGTCTTCTCGCTCAACCGCGCCCGGGCGCCAACATCATCAAACGCTCAGCGCCCTCTCTTTGAGCAGATTAAAACTGTCGAGGCGCTCACCTCACATCAGGTGCGCATTACCTTGCATAAGCCCATTGGTGCGTTTCCCGTTTATCTTGGTTGGGGCGATGCCGTTATCGTAGCGCCGGAAAGCGTTGCAACAAATGCAAGCATGCCCGTTGGCACCGGGCCATTTCGCTTCCAGAGATGGCGAAAAGGCGCATCTATTACCCTTATCCGCAACGAAAACTATTGGGGAGATGCACCCGCTCTCGATGAGATCAATTTTGTTTTTATCCCTGACCCAACAGCTGCATTCGCTGCTTTATTTGCAGGCGATGTTGATGGTTTTCCCAATTATCCCGCGCCGGAAAACCTGGCGCTTATTGAGCGCGACCCTCGCTTTAAAATCCTCTACGGCACAAGCGAAGGCGAAATGCTGGTCGCGATCAATCACGGGAAGGCTCCGTTTGACAACTTGCTGGTTCGCCGCGCCCTCAACCACGCGATCGATAAGGATGTTGTTATCAAAGCCGGCCTCTTTGGTTTTGGAACACCAATTGGCAGTCATTTTCCACCCCACCACCCGGCTTATGTCGATCATTCTGAGCGCTACCCTTATGACCCAACCTTGGCGCGGAAATTATTGTCAGAGGCAGGTTATCCTAATGGCTTCTCAACTGTCCTCACCCTCCCCCCGCCGTCCTATGCCCGGCGCGGAGGAGAAATCATCGCCGCACAGTTGGAAGCTGTCGGCATTAAAGTTCAAATTCGCAATATAGAATGGGCGCAATGGCTCGATCAGGTTTTTAAAAACAAAGAATATGACCTGACAATTGTCTCCCATACTGAGCCGCTCGATTTTGATATTTATGCCCGCGACGATTATTATTTCCAGTACAATAACTCTGATTACAACTCGCTGATCACTCAATTGCAGTCGGAAAGTGACGAGACAAAGCGCAATAGCCTTCTCCAGGAAGCACAAAGAATATTAGCTGAAGACGCCGTCAATGTTTTCATCGCCTCCTCGCCTAAAACCGCTATATGGACAAAGACTGTCTCAGATGTCTGGGCGAATGCACCATTGCAAGCCAATGATTTTACACGCACGCAAAACACCGGACGCATAGCGGTGACTACGAAAGACACAACGACCGCCTTTCCGGCCTTTTCAATCTTACTTTTGATTACTTGTATTGCTTTCGGAAGCGTTGCCTATTTTGGACGCGCCCGTATTTCATTTCTGGCTTCGCGTTTCATCTCGATGTTGATGACACTTGCTGCTGCATCTATCGTCATATTTCTTTTGATTGAGATTGCCCCCGGGGACCCCGCCGCCTTTATGATGGGTCTGAATGCCGACCCGGCTTCCGTCAGCGCGCTGAAAGCTGAACTTGGTCTCGATAGACCGGCTTTATTCCGATATTTTTCATGGATCGGCGGCCTCATGACCGGCGATTTTGGGACCAGCTATACCTATCGTGTGCCGGTGAGCGAGTTAATCGCCGAGCGGTTCTGGGTGTCATTGCCTCTCGCGATCATCGCTTTTTCTCTTTCAACTGCTATCGGTATTCCGGCAGGGCTTATGGCGGCGGCGCGACGGCGAAAGCCATCAGGCCAAATAATTGTCAATGCCGCTCAGGCGGGCATTGCCGTTCCAAACTTCTGGCTCGCCATTTTACTGGTCCTCATTTTCGCCGTGACGTTCCGATGGTTTTCTGCTGGCGGCTTTCCCGGTTGGGACGTGGGACTTCTGCCCGCTTTAAAGGCATTATTACTACCCGCTATCGCTCTTGCTATCCCACAAGCGGCAATCCTGACACAGATCATGCGTACATCCATGATCAACACCATGCATGATGATTATGTTCGCACTGCACGCGCCAAGGGTCTTAATACAAATGATGCGCTGCGCACACACGCATTGAGAAACGCATTGATCCCCGTGTTGACAATACTGGGCCTGCAATTTGCGTTTCTTCTCGCTGGCAGCATCATCGTTGAGAACGTCTTTTATTTACCCGGCCTTGGGCGGTTAGTGTTTCAGAGCATCGCACAACGTGATTTGATTGTTGTAAAAAGCATTGTGATGACGCTTGTTTTTTGCGTCATCCTCGTCGCTATATTTGTTGACCTTGCCTACTCTATTATAGACCCGCGCCTGCGCAAGGTAGGCACATCGTGAAACGTTCTTTTTTGCGATCAGAAATCCTTCCGCTTTTTCACGGCAATAGAAGTCTGGCCTTAGGTATCGCCCTTACCTCACTGTTTATCATGGCGGCGCTTCTGTCTTTCGTCTGGACGCCTTATGACGTCACGGCCCTCGATGTCAGCACAAGACTGACCGCCCCATCAACTACGCACTGGTTTGGCGCCAATCATCTGGGCCGCGATGTTCTTTCCATGACGATGGTCGGCGCCAGAATCTCTATCGCGGTCGCCTTTATTGCCGTGGGGCTGGGCGGGGCTATTGGCGTTCCGCTCGGCCTGTTAGCCGCCGCGAAAGGCGGACTTATCGATGACATTGTGATGCGCTTCGGCGACCTTGTCTTTGCCTTTCCCGCCCTCATCCTCGCCATTCTAATCACAGCCGTTTTTGGCCCCAGTGCAACCAACGCGATTATTGCCATTGGGATTTTCAATATTCCAGTATTCGCCAGACTGACCCGCAGTGCTGCGTTGCCCATCTGGCACAAACCTTTTGTGCAGGCCGCGCAATGCGCCGGGAAAAACCTAACTCAAATTTCCGCACAACACATATTTCCAAATATCCGGCACGTCTTGATTGTTCAGGGAACGGTGCAGTTTGCCCTCGCAATTCTGGCTGAAGCCGGCCTTTCCTATGTCGGTCTCGGGGCTCAACCGCCAATTCCGAGCTGGGGGAGAATGCTGGCTGAAAGCCAGACGATGATTAGCACTGCACCGTGGCTGGTTTTGTTTCCTGGCGTCGCAATATTTGTTTTCGTACTTGGGCTCAATCTGTTGGGGGATGGCCTGCGCCACCATTATGATCCACGCCGCCAGCGAGGCTTTTAGATGAGCCTCGCGTTAAACATCAAAAACCTGTCTCTCACCATTGATGATACTGGAATTCTCAAAGGTGTTAATCTCACTTTAGAGGCGGGAAAAATCACTGGCCTTGCCGGGCGTTCAGGCTCCGGCAAATCCATGACCGCTTTTGCAGCAATGGGATTAACGCCATCGCGTTCACGCGTTAAAGGATCGATTTTACTGGACGGACAAAATCTTCTTGAAAAAACCGATCAAGAAATGTGTGCGTTGCGAGGGCAAAAAATCGCCATGGTGTTTCAGGAACCCATGACAGCGCTTAATCCACTGCACACAATCGGCGCTCAAATTGCGGAAACAATCCTTATCCATAGCGACGCTACCAGAGACGAAGCACATGCGAAGGCCGAAACCCTCATGGAGCGCGTCGGCCTTCCCCTCCATGAGATAGCCCCAACCCGTTACCCACACGAATTATCCGGCGGGCAGCGCCAGCGTGTCGTTATTGCCATCGCAATTGCCATGAACCCAAACGTATTGATCGCTGATGAACCAACGACAGCGCTTGATGTGACGACACAGGCGCAAATCCTCAGCTTGCTACGTGAATTAACAGAACAAAATAATATTGCTCTTTTGTTGATTACCCATGACCTAGCCGTCTTATCATCCATATCGGACAGTATCGCCGTCATGCGTGATGGGTGTATTGCAGGTGTCAGCGAGACAAAGGCTTTCTTCCAACAAACTCATGCCGATAATCACTTCGGGCTATTGCCCGCGCCTGTCGTGAAACCTGAAAAACCTGCGACACTTGAAAAAACACCGCCACCTATTCTCGAAGCATCAAATCTTGTTTGCACTTACATCCAAAATAAAAAATCATTGTTTTCGGAACCAGAAATATTCCGCGCTGTCGATGGGGTCTCTCTGACAATACGTAAAGGAGAACATGTAGGCCTCGCCGGAGAATCCGGTTGCGGAAAATCCACATTAGCCCGGGCCTTATTAGGCCTTCATGAGCTTGCCTCCGGCAGCATTAAAATTGATGGAGAAGATTTCCCGTCGACAACACCAGCACACACAAAGCATATCAGAAAAAAGATACAGATTGTTTTTCAGGACCCCTATGGGAGTTTCAACCCTCATCAACGCGTAGAACAAATAATCGCAGAACCTTTTCACTTATTTGATCAACCCCTATCCAAGCCTGAACAAAAGGAGCGTGTTCACGATGCCCTGGAAACTGTCGGCCTTGAGAAAAAAGCCGCTGAACAATTTCCGCATGAATTTTCTGGTGGCCAACGCCAGCGCATCGCCATAGCGCGCGCGCTCATTACGGAACCAGAAATTATTGTCTTCGATGAAGCAACATCAGCTCTTGATAATATCTCACGCAACAAGGTGCTTGATTTACTGATGCAGTTAGCGGATGAACGCAGCGTCAGCTATCTCTTTATAACACATGACCTGACGGTCATTCGTGACGTTACCGACCGAGCCTTTATTATGAAACAAGGGCGGTTTGTTGAAGAAGGACCAACAAACCAGCTCTTAACGTCACCAAAACACGCTTATACAAAAGCACTCGTAGAAGCAGCGCCCACAATTCACTGGACAGACCCCGCTATTGAAGCAACATAAATTGCGCTATGCTGTATCCAAGGATCAAAAATCAAAATGGCACAACCGGGTAAGCTAAATCTGATAACTGACGTTGAAGGGTTGAGCGTTGGTCACGCGACTGATGAAAGCGTTAAAACGGGCGTTACCGTTTTACGCTGCGCAGAAAGCTATGTGACGGCGGTCGATGTTCGAGGCGGCGCCCCGGGTGTGCGGGAAAC
>BQJH01000157.1 GCA_021604605.1 Hyphococcus sp. | reverse complement strand
GCGCCGTCGAAAAGGGCTCGCCGTCTTCTTTCAACCATGACATGCTGGTGCTGCCCTGACCGTTCTTAACCAGAGCTTCGTAAGGGTAGAGTGCGGCAAGGGTAGGGGTGTAAAGAACAATCGCCCCGATCGCGCCGCGTTCCGATGCGCGTTGCGCCGATGTTGACCGGAAATGCGCGAGCTCTTCACTGTTTAAAAACTTCGGCGCGCCGAAAAGATAAACAACGATTTTGCCCTCAACATCGAGGCCCTCAAAATCATCGCGGCCATGTTCTTCAGAGGCGAAACCAAAACCAACGAACACGAGCGGCGCCTCAACAGAGTTATCTGTAAAGCGGGCTGAACTGCCGACAAAATAGTCAGTGACCTGTTCCAGCCCTTGTGGCGCGCCATCGCCAGTGAAAGTAATTGTTCCACCATCGAGGTTTGCAGATTTATATTCGCGCATCGGCACTTGCTGGAAGTAAGTTCCGCCGCCGCCGCCCGGTTCAAGACCGAGGGCGCGGTAGCGTTCTGCAACAAACTTTGCCGCCAGATCATAACCGCGGGTGCCGGCTTCGCGCCCTTCAAGTAGATCATCAGCGAGGAAACGCACATCCGCTTCGAGACGGTTTTTATCCGCCATTGCGTGTGCGCCTTTGCTGGCGGTTTCGGATTTCGATTGATCAAGTTGCGCTTTGATGTCGTCGCAGCTTGCGGTCATCAAGCTGGCGACGCCAGCCAGAAATAGATACTTCATGATAGATATGCCCCTGTTTTTGTTCTCAGCAATTTAGTCTGTTTGAGCGCTGCGCAACAATAAGTCTCGTCAGCAGCCGAGATCAGTTCGTCGCAAAAAGCGCACGATTCACAGCAATACGGCTCATATTTTGCGCGCCATCAAAAAACCGGCCCAGTTGCCCGGGCCGGTTTCATTGAGCGCGGCTCTTTTTTTGAGCGCCTACTCTTCCATGGGGCCGTTAAAGATTCGGGCGAAGAAATCATCCTTCTTCCACAATGGCCGCGTCTCCATATTGGCGACGCCGTCGGCGATTTCATAATTCACCTGCGCAAAACGGCGTAGCTGTTCAAAATCAATGTGCTCAACTTCATCCGAGGGTTTATGATAATGATCTTTCTGGAAAGCAGTTTGTGCTTCCTCGCCGCCATTGCCAAACCCAAGATCAAGATAGACCGCCGGTACGCCTTGCTTCACGTAAGAGTACTGGTCAGAGCGAACAAAAAAGCCTTGTTCCGGTTGTGGATCAGGCGTGAGCGTTAGGCCCGCGCGCGCCACGGCGGCCTCAACGATCGGGTACATGGTGGAGCGTTCGGCGCCGAAGGCGACAACGTCGGTAAACGGCCAGGTCAGGATCGGCATGTCGAGATTAACGTTAGCGACAACCTGTTCCGCCGGAACGGTCGGGTTGCGCGCATTGTAATCAGACCCGACAAGGCCTTTTTCTTCCGCCGTCAGCGCAACAAACATGACAGAGCGTTTTGGCGGATTTTGTGACAGCAGCCGGGCAACTTCCATAATCGAAGCTGTGCCGGTGGCGTTATCCATGGCGCCATTGAAAAGCTCGTCATCGCCTTCTTCCGGTGTTGGTTTAATCCCGTCATGATCGAGATGCGCCGTCAGAACGATATATTCATCTTTAAGCTGAGGATCAGAACCCGGTAAAATGCCGATCACATTCGGACTTGTTAATTCGCGGTGGTTGGACGAGTGCTCAATCCGGGCTGTCATGTTCATGTCAAAGCCCTGGATTTCACCCATTTCGGAGGCTTCCGCCGCAACAATATCTTCCCATGAGACAGGCTGGTTTTCAAAAAACCGTTCTGAAAGGGCGGGGCTCAAAAAGGCGCCGCCGCGAAAATTGGGTGCGTTTGAATGGGGTGTGCCATCTGCCTCCAGCCAGGACATGGAAGAATCGCTTCTTTGCATCCCGACCAGATATTCAAACGGGTTTGGCACAGGGATCAGTTTGGCGAGGTCCGGGGTGAAGAGGACAATCATGCCAACGGCGCCGCGATCGGATGCGCGTTTGGCAAGCGTTGAGCGATAATGCGCGCGTTCTTCCGTATTCAGGAATTTTGGTGAACCGAACATGGCGACGACAATTTTGCCTTCAACATCAAGTCCTGCAAAATCATCGCGATTATAGTCTTCTGCAACCAGCCCGTAGCCGACGAAAACAAGCGGCGCCTCAACCGAGCCAGAGGTTTCGCGTGCTGTACTGCCGACGAAATAATCAACCGCCGGTTCGATGTCTTGGGGCGCATTGGCGCCGGTGAGTGTCAGCGTGCCGCCATTTTCAGAACCCAACGTGTCTTCACGCATCGGGACTTCTTGATAATAGGTTCCGTCATTGCCGCCGGGTGTCAGGCCAATGGCGCGGTAATTTTCCGCGACATATTTCGCTGCGAGATCATAGCCGCGGGTGCCGGCTTCCCGTCCTTCGAGAAGGTCGTCGGCGAGGTAGCGGACATCGGCTTCAAGACGGTTTTTATTGGCTTTAGCATTGGCGCCGTCATGTGTCGATGCGGCTGGCGCATCAGTTTTTAACTTATTCATTTGCGACCGGATTTCATCGCACCCGGTCGTCATGGTGGCGGCGATGGCCGTCAAGCTTGCTATTAATAAAGAGCGCATTGGACCCCTCCTTTTGTTGGTAGCTCATACCGTACTGAGCTGATTAAGTGCGAACAAGTATGCGAATTGTCGTTCGCCGTTATTCTCAGGCGGCTGATCGTTTTTTGTAAACCGGAATGTGAGTGGGGCTGCGTCATCTGTCTTGTACAGAATTGATCTTTTAGATGGGACGGAATGTCCCCGGCGTGGCGCCCGTTACGGTGCGAAACTCTTTCACCAGATGGCTTTGATCTGCATAGCCGCAACGATAGGCGACATTGGCGGGGCGCTGACCATTTTTGATCAGTTGCATGGCGCGGCGCACCCGATGTTCGCGCCGATAAGCGGACGGGCTGACCGCAAAGTATTTTTTGAACTGCCGTGTCACGTGCTCCGGCGACAGGCCTTGATCTTTGGCCAGCGCACTGATGAGAGTGGACGCGCCAACATGACTGTCCCGTCGGAGGGCGTGGGCGATGGCGTGAATCCATTTTGGCGCATCTTTTGTTACGGCAGGCGCGGATAAGGTTTGCAGTGTTTTAAAAGCGGCGATGGAAGCCGCTTCAATATCTCTTTCCGCCAGCGTGGCGATCGCGCGAACGGGCGCGCCCGAACAAACGAGGTAATCGGTTGGCGGGGCCACCAAGGCGGGGGCGGGAAGATTTAATACCGTCGCGCCATGCGTGCGAAATCGGTTTTCATGCAGATGAAAGGGCGGGTGCCACACCAGCGTGGATGCGTCACAAGCATAGCGCCCGTCGACGCTGGCTTCCTCATAGGCGCCGTCAAGCACAATCGCGATATAGCCCTGATAATGGCGATGCATCGCCAGATGATAATCTGCCGGATGCCGCGTTTCGTCGACGCGAATTTCTTTGAACTCAACCATGATGCGCACTTACATTGTTTCGTAAGCACTATACTGATTTCTGTGAGTTTATCCTACCAATCTGCTGCAACTCATCGTGAAAAATGGGCTTTTGAGCACCATTTTATGGTTTACGCCGCGACCAAATCCACATGATCAAGATTGCAAGCCCGATAACGGGAATGGTGACCACACTGCCTTCCGGTCCGAAGGCGCCGCCGCTAAGCCAATCGGGTCCGGTCGGTGATTGCTGTACGAGCGTGATTGTTTCATGGCCGCTGGCGGGGTATCCGAAAATCGGCCCCTGAAAAAAATTCCACCCGATATGCATGCCCATGGACAGCCACAACATCTTTGTCGCCAGAAACCCGAATATTCTAAGAAAGCCAAAGAGAACAATAATTGCGCTCGATAAGATTGTCGCGTTGGGGTTCATAGCGTGGACAGCGCCATAAAGAATGCACGATAGGATAATCGCTATAATCAACCCCAAGCCGGCGATCATGTTTTGCAATAAATAGCCGCGAAACACGATTTCTTCCCACCAGCTCACAACCGTATGCAGCACAAGAAAAAACCCGAGCGATCCAAACCCGACAAAGCTCAGAGTCGCCGCGAGTGAAGAGGCCGCCGCCGCATCGGGCGTTCCGCCCCAGTTAATGCCTGAATACTCAATCCAGCCATTGGCGAGCATAATAAAAAATACAGCCGCCGCCATGGCGCCGCTCAAGAAAAAGCCGAATATCAAATCACCAAAAGTGCGGTTATTAATCTGAAGCCCCATAGAGGCGAACGTCTGTTTATCTAAAAACCGGCGCGCAAGAAAAACGGAAATCGTTGCGGCAACGGCTGCAATGCCAATGACTAACGCTTCACGAAGAATGGGGGTCGACTTGGGAATGCCGCCCGCATAAAATTTGATAATGGTTTGAATACCCATTGCGACCACAATGAACAGGATCAAAAATATGAGTATTCTCCATCCTGCTCTTAACCGTCCTGCTTCGTCATTGACAAAGTACTGTCTCATTTTCTTTTTCCCCTTCTTACCTCGTTTAAGGTTCTTATGTTTTGCGCCCAAAATGCAGTATGCTAATCATGCTATTCTACTGCAAGCATATTACCCAGATATCGCCGCAGCAGCCTAACTTGGGTGTTTTAAACGAGGCGTATTGTACAAAAATGATCTTTCGCCTAAAGCGAAGGCTATTTGCGGTGAGAATGTACCGGTGAGCGGTAACAAACCCTTTTGGGAAACGAAATCCCTTGAAGAGATGACCAAAGCTGAGTGGGAATCGCTCTGCGATGGCTGCGGGCGGTGCTGTCTCTATATTCTGCATAATGAAGAGACGGGCGATGTCTTTGAAACCGATGTTGGCTGCCGTTTGTTTGATGCAAAAAAACGCCGCTGCATAGATTATGAAAACCGGGCGACGCGGGTTCCCGATTGTGTGCAGCTAACGCCGCAAAACGCAAAGTCTCTCACATGGATGCCGAAAACCTGCGCTTATCGGCGCCTCGCCAATGGTAAGTCCCTGCCGAAATGGCATCCGCTGCGCACTGGCACACAAGACAGTGTTGTGAAAGCCGGCGTTGCCGTGTCACCGGATCTCATTCCCGAAGATGAAATTGATGATGATTTGCTGGAAGACCGGATTACGAAAACGCGGTGATATGGCGCGCCAGCCTCAAAGCTTGATTTGAGTCTCAAAAAAATCCTAGGTTTCAACTTAAAAGTTGGGGACAAGGGGAAGTCATGGGCATAGTAAGAAAGACCGCTAAGTTGGCGGCATCTGCGATCATCGTCACCTTGTTCTCAATACCTTTCACGGTGTTAACCAGCGATACTGATGCTTCTAGCGCCCATCAGAAAAGCAATGCTGAAACACAACCACGGCGACCGATTTCAATAGGGCAGCCAACATTTCCGCGCAAATGCGCTAAAGGCAGAACCGGTTCATTTGAAGCATATGTAGTCCTAGATTTTGATATTGTTGAGGATGGGCGCGTAAAAAACATTAGCGTTGTAGAGGCCACAGAAGATTGTTTTATCGAAGCCGCAATCGCTCAGGTTTCAAATTGGAAATTCAAGCCACCTCTGATTAACGGTGAACCAGGCATTGTCTTTAACGAACAACAACGGGTTAAGTATGTACACTCAGGTGTAGACGCGAATAATACGATGTACTCGCCCATCACCCCCGGTAATTCTTCGCTTGTATTCAAATCTCAAAAACCACCAAGCTTTCCAGAAGAATGTATCAAAGGGCGAACAAAATCATTTAACGCTTATGTCGATCTGGTATTTGACGTTACCGCGAAAGGTAAGGTGGAAAACGTACAACTTTTAGAAACGGATGATGAGTGTTTTGTAAATTCTGCTATCACAGCCATCTCGGGGTGGAAATATAAAGAATCACTCGTCAATGGTAAGCGCGATATTTCTCGTGGTGAAAAGATACGCGTTAAGTTTAGATTTCCAGGCTCCCCCGAAGAAATCAAAATCCTAGACGTAAAAACTGCCAACCGGTTACAACCAATTTTAGAAAAAGTGATATCGGAAGATTATGTAGGCGCCCTTGCTGATCTCGATAAGTTTCTGGCTGAAGAACGTGACAGTCTAAAGTCTTACGACCTGGCAACAGTTCTGGAATTTCGCGGAGGGGTTAAAATGCAAATGGGTGATTTTGACGGCGCTATTGCAGATTTTGAAGATGCACTTGCCACGAGCGGCTTTTCTGATGAGCGCGCAGAGAGGTTGGAAGCTTTTATCTTGGAAATTAAGGCTCACCAGAAAGAGCTTGAAGCGGACGAAGATGGATAAAAAGTGCCTTCGCAGGTCACCACCGATCTTTCCGGCGCTGGTGGAGTGGCCCTACGGATCAGCCTTGCCAGCAACATTTCTGAATCCCGGCTTTTGTCGGGAAAAACGCAAGTTGAAATAGTGCAAAGCATATTTCTTTAGGATGAAGGCCGGGAGAGAATAAAAAATTCATCCTCCAGTTGAATTCCGTCTCTCCAAAATTCAACCCAGAGAGGGTAGTCTTTCATAAAACCCAGTGTTGGTGGATAGATATCCTCCCCCCTCGTCAGTGGGCGTATCATACGTTCCATGATGAAACACCGTTCAGACATAACGCCCAACCCAGTCACACCCGTTCAAGACGCATCTTGTTACGAGGCGCCGGATTGGGAAGCGCTGTATGAGCGCATCTGCCTTGCCGCGATGCGCCGGTCAACGGGTCTGTTGTTAATCGATGAGGAGGCGTCGCTCGATTTTGATCGCGGCGCCCGCGCCTTGCGCGCGCTCATGGGGGCGGCCGAAATCGCCCGCCGCATGAAGACCGAAGACAAAAAGGAACAGGACCTCAATGACGGAGAAGAAAAGCCCGCCATGCTCTCCGACGGAGAGCTTGCCGAACTCTACTGGTCACTCAAAGCCAAAATCGACGCTGTCGAACAGCAAGAAGGAACGTCTGGTCAG
>BQJH01000156.1 GCA_021604605.1 Hyphococcus sp. | reverse complement strand
AAACTTCTAAATGGGCTTGTGACGCGCCTCGGTAGCGATAACTTTGTTTTGAGTGAAAGAGTGCCAGCAATGAATGCGCTGAAGTGTGAGCTTGCCAGCCTGTATCCTGAATTTAATTCACGTGGGGTAATTTACAAAACCGATCAGCACGACGATATTACGATTGCCACGAGCTTAGCAGTTTTTGCATTGGATAAACGAGAAAAGAATAAAACTGGTGTTTGCGCCTTATATTAAAAGACAAGAACTAGCTGAGGAATTTTAGAAGGGATTGGTGTGACGGGGCTTCAATTCATAAATAGTAGATACTGTGCAATTTCCTATGAATATTTTTAGCACTTTTATTTTCGACCCATTTTCGAAATAAAAAGTAGAAACTCCCATATTGCCTGATAACTTCACGTGCATTTTTTCCTCCGGCACTTGGTATTTAGCAGCTACGAGCCTCTTAAACTCTACAAAAAGATCATCACATTTATGGCTGGCCTTTAACTCTGGATTATTTTCGTCTTTCACTATCAACGCACCACTAACCAGTTTCCCATCTTTAAAAACATATATTCGTTCTCCCTCCCAACCAAGTATATCTTCGGCAGAAAAGAGCGCCAGATGGTCAGGCTGTTCAGCCGTTGTAATTGGATGCTCTTGTAAATTTGGTATTTTTTTTCGAACTTCCGCAACGGTATCACCGACCTCAGCGTTCCCAAAGGCTGTTAGTACAGAAGCAATTGCTATAGTCAGATATAACACCTTCAAACCTCTCAGATAAAAGTTTCGCTGGCCATATTTATTTGGTCCAAAGTATCTGCCTTTGTCAAATATATATAAAAAATCCGCCACACAATTGGAGGCGCGCGGAGGTGATCTCTCAAAATCGCCATCATCGCAATAATACTGGCGTGACCTTGTGAACCGACTAGTGCACTACGCACTACTCTCATCTGTGTATTTCGTCGGTACATCCTCCAGCCAATTCTGAAAGGAGTCGACAGATGGCTGAAGCGCCGGAACAATCCTTAAAATTTCAATTGATAGAATTGCAGTAGCGAAAAATAGAAGGAAATAGAGTCGCGTTCGCGCGAGCGTATAAGTCAAAATTAGGCTCATTAATAGAATAGTTAAAAGCGCTATTGGTGAAAATTGATCGACGTTCGAATAATCGTCTGTCTGCACAAACAGACTAACCGGAATCGTCACCACAAAAATAGCCAATATCCCAAGGGCAAAGTATGATTGAAAATACCTAGACTGGTGCCTCGCCAGAGTGAAGATATTATAGGTAGCTGGTATAAGTAGGAGCGTCATCAATAGTATAGCGTTTAGCTCACTTTCATTTGTATAAAGCTTTAATGATACTAAGGCGGCAACCCATTCTAAAGAAGATACTAACCAAAAGTTCCAGCGAATTATGATGTCGTGTACAATTTGCAACCATTGCGATGCGTTGAAACCAAGCCGTTCGAGTACATCTAAGCACAGCGATACAAACGACATTGCCGAGACTGGAATCCCAATCCACCAATACTTAGCTGCAAAACTCATGATTGCTCTAAACACTTGATTTTCCCACCCTTGTTTTTCACCAGTGAATTATACAAATCACCTCAGGTCAACAATGTTCGTATATAGCGCAAAAAACCCGCCGAACCTTTCGGAACGACGGGCGGACGGCTAAAATTCCCATAGTCGCAAGGCGACTTTATCGGAGAATTTGCGATAAAAAATACCTCTGTAAACACTATGTGCCTACAGTTTTATTATAACAAAATTCCAAGCATTTTTCAACTTGCGATGCGCTGCAACTCGTACTCAATGCGTTGTTTCTCCACCAGCAATCTTGACCTGCGGTCCGCAATATACGGGTGCGCTGGATCAACAATTGAAAATAGTTCCCGGTGGTAAAGCTCAAAAAGGAGTCTCTTTTGTCGGTTTAATTTCCCGCTTGCATAACTCTTGATCGCTTTGCCGCTTTTCATTGTTGAATGCGCTAATATTACTTCTAAATTTTCTACTGTTAATGAGTCGGTTAGAGGGTCGTCGGAAGACTCTAGAAAGTGAATCGCGGTTCGCCGGAAATCGTGCCAACACCAGTCAAAGGGCGCTTGATCACGGTTTTTATAATCGCAGTTCTTGTGCGGGATACCTGCTAAGATCGCATCAATTCGCGCTGCAAGGCGTGGGAGATTGGCTATGGGTGTTCCGTGTATAGACTCAGATGCAAACACATATTTACAGAATTTGCTCATTTGGCGTCGTTTAAGAATATCAATGACGGGTTGCGTGATGGGGCAATCAAAAGGCCGGGGCTTTTTCCCTTTCATCGCGGACGCGGGGAAGTAAATCATTTCATCTTTAAAGTTGACCCATGACCACTCAAGATTTTGAATCTGACTGATCCGTTGACAGGTGAGTAAAGCGACTAATGCAAAGTCGCTTTGAGTCTGAGAAAGAGAATGGCTTCTTTCAAGTCGGTTATCGCTTACGGTGGTTATTGCGTTCCAAAACTGCGGTAGGTCGTGCTTGGATATGAAGACTTCACGCGGATCGCATGGGTCAATAGGTTCGGTTTCCGGGAATGATGCTCGTTTTGTGATTTTCTTCTGTTTTTTAAGAAGGTTAAACATCGCCATGACATAGCTGCGTGCTTTCTTCGCGGCGGCTTGTCCTCGTTGTTCATAAATGGCCGTAACCCATTCCTGCGCCTCATCCTCTCCAAAGTAGCTCGGCGGGACGTCGCCAATCTTGCGGGTAGGGGAAACTGGAAAGTCGAGAAAATCCTTCTGGATGCGAACGCACATATCTCCGAACGTTTTTAGTTCCCGGGCTTTTGGTAATCGCATCCATTGTTGAAAGAACTCGCGGTTTGTTGTTTCTGCATATTTTTTGGCTTTATCTTTGTCTTTGCGCTCTCCCCAAAACAATGTTTGAGCAGCGCGCTTTTCCGCCGCAAATTTTTCTACGGCTTGGTCTAGGTTGTCTTGTGTAATCTTGTTGGCACCGAAAAGTGAAAATTCCCCACAAGTTACCCAGCGTGGTGACTTTTTGAACTTGTCCCAAATCTGCCCTTTGAGCTTTATCCCACTCTTGGCAGCGAAAACATATATAGAGCCGCCACGATAAAGAGCCTTCGCAGACTTCGGCTTTATTGATCCAACAAGAATGTCATCGCGAAGTTTGTTCAGTTTCTCCGGCGTGATTGCGACGTTCGGGATCGCTTTTTTTAGCGGGGCTGGAACACCTTTTTTTGGCCCGGGAGTAGGTCTTGGGTGTGTTGGAATTTGCAGCTCAACGCCGTTGATAATTTCAGTTTTCATTTTCGCCTCATTTACGATCCTGAGGTCGCGAGATTTGCTAGTTTTTTACTAGGTGTCCGCTGAAAATTGGAAAAACTAGTTGAGTCTTGCGATCAATAGCGAAATCATAAAGAGTTCAAAAAATGGAGTCAAATCAATAACTTAATGGCATTCAAGGGTGTCGTAAAAGCACTTAGAAGTTCTCAATTCGTTCCTATTTTTCCTGTTCATAACCCTGAGGTCGGCAGTTCAAATCTGCCCCCGCTACCAATATTCGAGTACGTTTGCAGAGCAAGCGCCGCGCGGCAATTTTTGCAGCAAACGATCAAACACCCGTCATCGTGACTTGCAACGCGCCGTCATCACGCTTTGAAACCTCGGCGCTGACGTCAAACACATCTTGAATACGTTCCCTCGTCATCGTTTCGTCAGGCGAGCCATCCGCATTGATCTTCCCATCTTTCATCCAGATCAGCCGGTCGGCGAAACTGGCGGCCAGCGACAAGTCATGCAGGACCACGACCGCGCCGCCGCCTTTCGTGACATAATCTTTGATGAAGGCCATGATCTTGAACTGGTGATGCGGATCAAGGGAGGCGACCGGTTCATCGGCAATAAGCAAAGGCGTCTGCGCCGCGAAGGCTCTGGCGCAATGCACACGCGCCAGCTCGCCGCCGGAAAGCGTATCGGTGTTGCGGTCCCGAAGACGTTCAAGTCCGCAGCTAATGATGGCTTGATCAACGGCAGCGGCGTCTTCTGCTTTTAAACGCCCCAGCGCGCCGCCATAGGCGAACCGCCCGAGGGCGACCACATCACGAACCTTTAGCGGCCAGGCGAGGGCGCGCATTTGTGGAAGGTAGGAAACAATCCGGGCGCGCTCAATCGGTGATAATGATGTTAGCGCTTTGTTGTTGATTGATATGGCCCCGGCGTCCGGTTCGGTTAACCCGAGAGCGCACTTTAGTAGCGTCGACTTTCCGGCGCCATTGGGGCCAATGATGGCGGTCAGTTCGTTCTGTTGAAACGTAACCGTTACATTGCTGAGCCTTGGCGTAGCGCTTTCGCCAACGCTGACCTTATCAAGATTGATGGTCGCTGTCCGGGTCATGAGCCTGTCCGCCTCTGGCTCGCGATCCAGATGAACGCCGGGGCGCCAATGAGCGCCGCCAAAACACCAAGGCGAAGCTCGGACGGTGTTGGGATCAGGCGCACGCCAATATCTGCGAGGACGAGAAGAATACCGCCAAGGAAGGCGGCGGGTGCAAGCGTCCGGGCCGGATCGTGATTGACCAATGGCCGTATGAGATGCGGTGCGACGATGCCGACAAAGCCGATAGCGCCGGCAATGGAAACAGCGGCGCCAGTGATCAACCCGGTCCCGATGACAACGAACATCCGTGTCCTGCGCAAATTGACGCCAAGCCCGTGGGCGGCTTCTTCGCCGAGGCTAAGCGCTGTAAGACCGCGCCCGCTCATGACGATGAAAATCAGCCCGGCGCCCAGAAATGGTCCCGCCAGCGCCAGATCAGCAAAGCTGCGATTCGCGACAGAGCCGAGGGTCCAACTGATTAAATCAGAAAGCGAAAAGGGGTTCGGCGCCAGGTTTAATAACAGCGCCATCAACGCACCGGCAAAACTCGAAAGACCGATGCCGATTAAAATTAACGTGACCATCGATGAGTTGCGAATGGCGGCAAAGGCGAGAAAAAATGTTGCGGCGAGGGCGCCGGCAATCGCCGATAGCGGTAAGACGAAAGGTGACAAAGCCGCCGCCCCGTAAAAAAGTGCGAGGGTGGCGCCAAGGGCGGAGAACGCGGAAACACCGAGGACGCCCGGTTCAGCTAATGGGTTACGCAACAGCCCTTGCAGCGCCGCGCCGCAAAGCCCGAGTGCGCCGCCGACAATAAAAGCGGCGATGGCGCGGGGCAGGCGAATTTCCCATAGAACGATGTGATCGCCGACTGAACCGGCGCCAACCATCGCCGCAAAAAGTCGGCCCGGCGGCATTGGTGTTGAACCAAGAAAACAGGCGGCAAAAATTGCCGCTAAGGAAGCGAGGCCAAGACATGAGAGGAGTAAACGATCATTCATTGGATGGTTTGCTCCAGTGCCGCTTGATCCGCAGCAAGCGCCTCAATGACGTCAACCAGAAACCATGCGCCGCAAGAGGTCCAGGCGCTCGGTAGTTCAGTCACGGGAACACGAGCCAACTGCCGCTGAGCGATCGGGTGACGCGCAGGTGTCCAGATGTCGGAGACAAGATCAGACGTATCAAAAAAACTGGCGGCGATCCGGTCCGGTTGTTCATGGGCCAGGCGCTCAAGTGAAAGCGTATTCCAGCCAGGGCGGGTTTGGAAGTTTGTCATGCCTGCGGTGGTCAGGAGTTCGTCGATCAGCGTTCCCGTTCCCGCGACCGCGCCTTTCGATGTGAGGTAGAGTATGTTTGACCCGCTTGGGTTTTTCGAAATGTTGCTGAGGCGTGTTTCCATTTTTGTGACAACGGCACGGCCCTTTTCTGATGCGCCAATATCGTCAGCGGCTTTTTGAATGACAGTTTTTACATCATCGAGAGAAGCGGCATAGCCAATCTGCACGACCTCTATTCCAGCGCGCTCAAAAAAAGCTGCCGCATTAGGCCCACCGCCATAGGTGCGCACCACGATGTCGGGGTTAAGCAGTAATACATCTTCGGCACGTGGGCGGACTTTGTTCAATCCCGCTGCCTCCTCGCGCATATAGGAGAAGATTTTTTCCGCATCAGGCGAGAGGCCAGCGATCTCGTTTCTGTTTGCGAATTTTAGAACATACTGGTCGGCGCAATAATCAAGGCTGACGATGCGCCGACCGGCTATTGTCTGATCTTTATCGCTCGTATTCGCGCGCGGCGCGCAGGCCGCAAGGAGAACAAGACCGATTATGATCAGTTGGCGTACCATTTAAAGCTTCACTCTGATACCCGCATAACCCGAAAGGCCCGGCGTTCCGTATCCTGAAACCTGCTGGTAATCGGCATCAAGTAAATTTTCAATCCGGCCATAAATCTCTATCGCCTCGCTGATGGCATAGCTGGCGGCGAGATCAACCCGAATCCATTCCTCAACGTCACTGCCGAAGGGCCCCTCTGTTTCATCCCCATTGTAGCGAGCGATAAGCGACCCGGAGAGTTTTTCGCCCCCATAGATCAGTCCTGCATCGCCGGAATGGCGCGGCGTCCTGATTTGTCGTGCGCCAGTCGTCGCGTCGATGGCGTCGATATAGGCGTAATTAGCGCTAAGAGAGAAGTTACCTGGCAAGGCGACGTCGAGCGCTGTCTCAATGCCTTGGGCCTCGGTTGCGGCGAGATTTTCATAACGCGAGTTCGGCGCGAAGATAATCTGGTTTTCCGTATCGCGGTTAAAGTATGTGACGCTTAGCGCCGCGCGGCCATCCGGTGATGTAAAATCAAGACCGACGTCAAACGCTTTGCTTGTCTCAGGTTGCAAGTCGCCATTTGGCGGCAACACTCCAAAGCTTTGTGTCAGTTGGAATATTGTTGGCGCTTTGAAGCCTTCGCCCCATGTGCCGCGTAGTGTAATCGTTTCGGTGAGCTGATATGCCCCCGCAAAACGAAATGTGGTCGCCGCGCCAAACTCACTGTGATCATCGTTGCGAATGCCAGCAGAAAGTGTCAGCCGGTCAACGGGTTTGACTTCATATAGCGCGAATAGACTGTTGATAGTCGTCTCATCACCATTGGCTTCGTTTTCTTCGCGCTCGGCCCCGGCGGCGATACGAT
>BQJH01000155.1 GCA_021604605.1 Hyphococcus sp. | reverse complement strand
ACAGAACCCGGCTTACAGACCGTCTGGCATTTTATTTTTTTGGCGTTACTAAAGGGGGGCAACCACAACCCTTGAGAGAATGCATATGCCATCCTTTGACGTTGTTTCTGAAGTGGATCGCGCTGAAGCTGAGAATGCGGTCCAAAATGTCACCCGGGAAATCGCGACCCGGTATGATTTTAAAGGATCTAAGTCGACGATCGAAATCGCCGATGGGGTGATCACAATTTTTGCCGATGACGATATGAAGCTGCGCCAGATGCATGAAATCCTTCAGGGCAATATGCAAAAGCGCGGGATTGAACCGGGCTCGCTGGATTATCAAAAAGAAGAGCCTGCGGCGGGCCAGTCCGTTCGCCAGCGCGTGTTGCTGAAAGAAGGCATTGCCAAGGAGCTCGCCAAGGATATCGTGAAGAAGATCAAAGGCGAGAAGCTGAAAGTACAATCGGCTATTCAGGGCGATGAGTTGCGGATCACGGGCAAAAAACGTGATGATCTGCAAGCGGTGATCGCCTTCCTGAAGGGGCTCAAAATTGAGCAACCCCTGCAATATAAGAATTTCCGCGACTAACCGCTAATTTAGCTTGTGTGGATGCGCGGACACCTAGCCAATGGCGGCGCCATCGGATAAGACGCGTCAGGAGAGGGAGTAACCCATGTCTGATATTGAAAAGCCTCTGTTGGAAATCATCAAAGAACACGCTGTTGGCCTCACCGGAGAGCCGACGCGCGAGACCCCTATTGCGGATCTCGGAATCGACAGTTTTTCCATCGTCGAGATTATCTATGAGGTAGAAGAAAAGCTTGGCGTTGAAGTGCCGTTCAATGCGAACGAAAATCCGTTCGGTGATATGAAGACGGTGGGCGATCTTATCGATGCGCTCGAAAGTCTAATCAAAAAATAAAGACTGTAAGCTTATGAGCCGAAATGTCGTCGTCACCGGAATGGGCGTGATCTCACCGATTGGCGCAAATCTCGATGCTTATTGGGAAGGATTGTCTTCCGGCGCCAGTGGATTCACAAAGCGCGCTGTTGAAATTGGTGATCTTTCGATCACCTTACCAATTGCACCAACTGATGGCCTTGAAGATCGCGTGAAAGCGCTGGGGCCCAGCCTGTCGCGATCTGACCGGGTTTCCCAGATGGCTGTGCTTGCCGCGGATGAAGCCATCGCTGACGCCGGTCTTGAAATCGACGATGAAACCAGTTTGCGAACGGCCTGTATCATCGGCACAGGCATTGGCGGTATGGGGACATTCGACAAAACCTATTACGACATGTTGCGCAAAGAACGACGACCGCATCCCTTGACGATTTTGCGGTTGATCCCGAATGCGCCTGCCAGTCATGTTTCTATTCGCCACCATTTGCGCGGGCCGGCTTTTGCGATCTCCAGTGCGTGTTCTACGGGCGCTCATTCGATCGGCGTGTGTGCTGATCTGATTAGAAGCGGCGCCGCAGATGTTGGCGTTGCGGGCGCCAGTGAAGCCGTGCTGACTTATGGCGCCCTTGAAGCCTGGCACGCTATGCGTATCCTGTCCGATGATATCTGCCGGCCATTTTCAAAGAACAGAAACGGCCTCGTCATTGGCGATGGGGCAGGCATTCTGATTTTGGAAGAAGAAGAGCGTGCTAAAGCGCGCGGCGCTAAAATTTATGCGCGCCTTGCCGGGTTTGGCATGAATGCTGACGGCAAAGATATGATCAACCCTGCTGTTGAGGGCGCCGCCGGGGCCATGCGCACAGCGCTTGATGGTGTGAATATTCCCGATGCTGAAAAAGTTTATATCAACGCCCACGGCACCGGCACGTTGATGAATGACCCAACGGAATCAAAAGCCATCCGCGAAGTTTTTGGAACCGGCGCCAATCAGTTGATCGTTTCTTCAACCAAGTCGATGCACGGGCATTTGCTTGGCGCCGCCGGAGGCGTTGAGTCGATCGCCGCGATCATGGCGCTCAATAATGGTATTATCCCGCCAACCATGAATTATGATCAACCAGATCCTGAGTGCGATCTGAACTATGCGCCCAACAAAGCAGTTGAGCGCAAAGTGGATCTCGCGGTTTCCAATTCATTCGCTTTTGGTGGATTAAACGCGGTTGTGGCGTTTGAGAAAACCTAACTCTTCTATGCGTGTGCGTGCCCGCCTTTTCGCGGCATAATCTTATGAATGCCGGACCGCATGGCGACAAAGCCGCTGATCATCACGACCAGGCCGAGATAGCGGACAATATAAATTCCAAGATCATCGAGGAACGTTGTAAAAAGAGCGCCGATCGACGCATAGATGGCCTGAACCTCTACGCCGGAGGCGGCCATAGACCCAATCGGCCACACGGTGCGGTCAATCAACAGCGCGATCAGTGCATAGCGCCACATATTGGTGTCTTTTTTGGCAAACATGGCAAATACAAATGCAAGGCCAATGGCCCGTGCGAGATCAGTTCCGGAAAAACCAATTCCAATGATATATTGTAGGTCTTGCATGATAGGCCTCACTTGTCGGCGATCTTCTGGAGACCTATTAACGTCTCATCAAGGTTAATAGGGGGTAAACCGGCGTGCTTTTATCAGCAAGAAACGGGTGTTTTGCCGCCGCCTGCGGCATTAGTGTCAGCCCATGACCTTGATTCACGAACATGATCTTTTTGCCCCAGAGACCAGCATGGCCAACAACTTACCGACCCAGAGCAACCGTCTAGACGCGTATGAGCCTGTTGCACGCGCGATCGACTTTTTGGTGGAAAATTATGAAGACGCCCCATCGCTGGAAGCGACGGCGGCCCATGTCGGGTTGTCAGGTCCACATTTTCAGCGGGTTTTCAAAGCGGGCGCGGGTGTCTCGCCAAAACGCTTCCTACAATATCTCGCCGCCCGTGAAGCCAAGCAGGCGATGGATCGCGGCGAGTCGGTGTTGGACGCTTCTTTTGCGGCCGGGCTTTCCGGCGCGTCCCGATTGCATGATCTTTTTCTCGTGTCAGAAGCGATGACGCCGGGCGCCTATCGGAAAAAAGGTGAGGGCCTGACAATCCACTATGCGTTTGTTGATGGTCCGTTTGGGCGTGCGCTGATCGGAGCCACCAATAAAGGGATTTGCTGGTTGAGTTTTTTCGGCGTTGCGGGCGAGGCAGCGCAAATTGCTGAGATGAAAGAAGATTGGCGCGCTGCTGCGTTTGTAGAAGATAAAAGTTTTGTAGAGCCGCTTGCCGCCCGCGCCTTTGCCTTTGCGGCTAACCAGTCGATCGACCAGCCCTTAGGCCTGCATGTTCAGGGGACAAACTTTCAGCTTAAGGTCTGGGAAGGATTACTGCGCATACCTTATGGCGGGTTGGTGACTTACGGCGAGCTAGCCAATGAGGTTTGTTCATCGCGTGCTGCGCGTGCGGTTGGGGCTGCTGTTGGGGCTAATATGATCTCACTTTTGATCCCGTGTCACCGGGTCATTTTATCGTCAGGCGTCATTCACAATTACCGTTGGGGCACGGCGCGTAAGAAAGCGATTTTGGCCATGGAAGAGGCTGTGGCGGCAGCTTAATTCAACTCTGCTAGAAACTGTTGTAGCTTGCCCATCGCGGGCATGGCGCTGTCGCGTATGCGTTGCATGATCGCTTTTTTGTCGTGATCATCATCGCCAATATTGGCGACCATCCGACTAAATCCATCGAGGCGATTGTTTAAAAGCCAGGCGCGCAATTCCTTGTTCTGCGACCAGCGATACTGGTTCTGCATAAAGGCGGCGGTAAACCTTATCCAGTCCGTGTCATGATTGGGCAGGGGAACGACGGTGCAGATTTCGTTCTTCTCGGCTTCATTATCATAAGCGGCTTCAACATGAGCAATAAAAGCCGCACTGAAAACAGGCTGATAAGAGCGCACTGTCTGGGGCGTAATCAGATTGCCGTCAAAGATCGGCTTCATCTCAAGATTGGATATGGCGCTGGCAGAACAATCAACAAAGAGGGTGTTCGCGTCTGTTTTGACGTCGCCCTGATCCAAAACCATCCTGTCTGTCTCAATAGACTTTACGCGCCCAAGGCGGATAATGTTTTTGATACGGCGCAGCTCGGCTAATTCCAATTCGCTGATTGTCGCCCCATGAAACATTTTAGGCCTGACGGTTTCATCAATGCGGACAAAAACGCCAGCCGCTTCCAGCCTGTCAAATAAATCATCGATTGAGGTCGCGTTTGCGATGGCTTCCATTTGAGCGGCTTGTGCGCCCATGGCGTCATTGAAAAACTCATCACTCGCTTGCGTATTTTTGCGGTTCAGGAGCCAGGCGTCGCGCGACATCACCCATTGAATTTTGTCAGGATCGACTTGGTTTTCCAGCAGCCACAGGCAAGCGTCGATACCGGTTTTACCGCCGCCAACGACTACGTAGTTGGAAGGGGGTGTTGAGACTTTTGGCAGATCATTAAGCGCGATAAAGTTGACGCCCTTCGCTATGTCGAAATTTGGCGTATGGGTCGAAGGCACCGTCGTTTTTAGATAGGTCGCATCGACAGTTTTTTTAATTGCAGTCGCGTGAAATTTTTCACCACTTGTCAAAGAGTGAAAGGCGCCGTCGCCGTCATATTCACACATCGGGTAATATTGCACGCGTCCTGATGGCAAAAACTGGTGCCGCATGACTTCATCAAAATAGGACATCACCTCTGGGCCGGTGGCGAGATCGCCGAGGCCTTTGTTCAGACCGACCTGATCCACCCGGCTTTTGCTCAACTCCTTTGAGCTGACACCGTAAAAAGAAGAAGGTTGGTGCAGCGTTACAAATGGGTAGGCGACATTCCAGTGGCCGCCGGGTTTGTGATGCATATCGACGATGATCATGCGGGCGTCCGTCTCAGTGAGGAGGACATCCGCAAACGCCATCCCAACGGCGCCGCTGCCGACAATCAGATAATTCGCTTCAAGGCTTTTGACTTGCTCAGACATGGTTTCAACTTCTCAGCGCTGACTTCGACCCCTGATCGTCCTCTACGCTATTTATGGGGAGGCCGAAATCACTTTACGCACATAAAAAAACGCCCCCGTGCAGGAGGGCGTTTCTTTTGGGTCTTGTTGTGTAGTCCTAGTAGTTAGTAGGCGCTTTTTTTCTTCTTAATCTGTTTTAAGCGACTTCTACCGCTTTTTCTTCCTGTGGGTCGCGCAACACATAACCGCGGCCCCAAACTGTTTCGATGTAATGATCGCCTTGTGTTGCTGCAGCGAGCTTCTTGCGCAGTTTGCAGATAAAGACGTCGATAATTTTGAGTTCTGGCTCGTCCATGCCGCCATAAAGGTGGTTGAGGAACATCTCTTTGGTGAGCGTCGTACCTTTGCGCAGAGAAAGCAGCTCAAGCATCTGGTATTCTTTGCCCGTCAGGTGAACGCGCTGACCAGAAACTTCGACAGTTTTTGCATCAAGGTTCACAACCAGTTTGCCGGTTGTAATGACAGACTGTGAATGACCTTTAGAGCGACGCACAATCGCGTGAATGCGAGCGACCAGTTCGTCCTTGTGGAATGGCTTGGTCATATAGTCGTCGGCGCCAAAGCCGAGGCCGCGCACTTTCGTTTCAATGTCGCCCTGACCCGTCAGAATTAGGATCGGTGTGTTGACTTTTGAGACGCGTAAAGATTTTAGAACATCAAAGCCGGTCATATCCGGCAGGTTCAAATCGAGAAGGATAATATCGTAGTCATAGACTTTACCAAGATCGACGCCTTCTTCGCCAAGATCGGTAGTGTAGCAATTGAAACCGTCAGACTTCAGCATTAGTTCAATGCTCTGGGCGGTGGCGCCGTCATCCTCGATGAGCAAAACACGCATTGTCCGTCTCCTTTTCGTGGCGCGGTTTCCCCTTAACGTTCATGAACCGCGCATTATTGTTTTATGAGCCCAATGCTAACGACGATATGCTTTCATAATGGTTAACAAGGTAATTGGCATTGGTCATTTCACACGGATTTTTTAATCCGGTGAAAACTCTTCTTACCGACCACGGCCCATAAATGCTTGATTTGCGAGCTATGTCATTAAGCATCGCAAATTTTTTTAAAAGAATTTTTGGGAGCGCTTTATGAGCTCTTAAATCTCGCCTCGTTAATATCCTGAGAGCCTGAAAGGATGCAAAAGGTTAGGGCCATTAACGGATGAAGGCGCCTTTTGGTTCTCCAAATAGCCATGTCGACATCGAAACGGTGTCTGCTCTTCGGTTTTGGATAGAATGGCTTGCGTAAGCAAACAAACACAATGACTTTTGATGCTGACTATTGAGGAGGGCGGATGCGTGATGGATGTTTCGAGGGCGGAAGAGATTCATGGCGTTGACGAGGCTTCAGGCGCTGGCGTCAATTTAGAGAAATTGTTGCGGATTGCCCGTGAGGGACTGGCCGTACTCGAAATTGATCTCGCTGATATCGGCGCGGCGCTGCAGAATACAAAAACCTCGCTTGATGCAGTCGATGAGGAATGGCAAGCGACAAGCTGCAATCCCGCTGATTGCCCGAACCGTGACGACCTTCGCGCCCGTGCTGCAAATTTGCGCTCCACATTGATGTCGCTTGAACGGGCAGAGGAGGCTGTGCGTGAAAGATTTGCGCTCGCCCAAGCCGAAATATTGAAACTGACTGACCTGATGAAGACCCATCATCCCGACCAGAGCGACGCATCATCTGCACCTGAAGGCAAGACAAACCAGCAGATCTGATCGGCAAAACTCCGCCCTAGATTTCGCTATTAACGTAAAATTAAGAGACCTTTTCGAAAGGTAAGTCTCAAGTGATTCGCGGGTGTTCCGTTTCTGTTCCGGAATCCCTTGAGAAAAACAGTGTTTTAGGGCGAATCAAGCTTTGCGTCCCATGAAATACCATGATATCCCATAATTTACCGTAAAATTGGCGGTGATAGGGGCAGCGATCCCGTGGTTTGGCCACAGAGCTTGCAGTAAAGCTCGTGAGAACAGCCGGGGCGTCGCAGCGGAGGTGTTTCGAGATGCGGCGCGGCGCAGAGACCCGGTTTTTTGGGTCTTTTACAAACAAGATCGATGCGAAAGGGCGCCTGGCGACACCAGCGCGGTTTCGGCGTGTGCTCGATCTTGAACGCGGTCATGACCCGGAGC
>BQJH01000154.1 GCA_021604605.1 Hyphococcus sp. | reverse complement strand
AAACAGGCGGCGGAGTGATGATGAACACATACCGCTCATTCCCGCGAAAGCGGGAATCCAGATCATCAATAAAGACGAGCTTTGCTCGACATATTTCTTATGCTGGATCCCGGATCAAGTCCGGGATGACCGGTTGAGAGGTTAGGAAGTAAAAATGAACGCTCCCCTTACCGCTAAAGATTTCGCCACAGATCAGGAAGTGCGCTGGTGCCCCGGCTGCGGCGACTATGCAATCCTGAAATGTGTGCAGAAAACCATGGCCGACGTTGAGGCGGACCCGGACAAAACGGTGTTTGTTTCCGGTATCGGCTGTTCGTCGCGCTTTCCTTATTACATGAACACATATGGGTTCCACACGATCCATGGACGGGCGCCGACCTTTGCGACAGGCTTAAAAATCGCGAACCCGGACCTTGATGTCTGGGTGGTGACCGGTGACGGTGACGGGCTCTCCATCGGCGGCAACCATCTGCTGCATGTCCTGCGTCGCAATGTTGATCTGCAGGTCTTGCTCTTTAACAACGAAATTTATGGCCTGACCAAGGGCCAGTACTCACCGACCAGCCGCGTCGGCACGCGCTCTCCCTCCAGCCCATCGGGGTCGATAGATGCGCCCGCCTCCCCCGGCGCATTTGCTCTGGGCGCCGGCGCCAAGTTTATCGCCCGCGGCATAGACACCGACGCCAAAAACCTGTCGCCGGTTTTAAAAGCCGCGCGGGAATTTAAAGGCGCAGCGTTCGTCGAAATCTTCCAGAATTGCATCGTCTACAACAAGGATGTCTTTGAAGACTTCACGAACAAAAAACAGGCAAAAGAAACCCAGATCATTGTTGAACATGGCAAGCCGCTCTTGTTTGCAAGCGGTTCAAAGGGCTTAAAGCTCAATACAAAAACGCTGGCGCTGGAAGTTGTTGATGTTGGCGATAACGCCCTGCCGGAAAGTGATATCCTCGTTCACGACGAGACCAACCGCGCGCTCGCGCAGATGTTGGTGACATTACCGATGGATGGCTACCCCATGCCGCTTGGCGTGATCTATCGCGAACCAAGCGTTGCTTTCGACGATGCGTTCTGGAAAGCCCACGCCACCCAAGGCAAACGCACCGGCAAAGTCGCCGACGCGCTGCGCAAAGGAAGCGTCTGGAAGAAAAATTCGTGACAGCAAAATTTTGGAGTTAATCTGTTGAACTTTCAACAAAAGAAAATGGCCACACACACCTGGTTTACTTTTGAAGAAAAAGAACTTGAGTACCGTGTACGTGATAATAATGGCGACGTTAATTTTAGCATTGAGTACGGATCAATACCGGCCGCAAGCCGATCTGTTTTTGACAGGAATACATGGTTGCGCAATGTCGGATTCATATGGTGCGCACTAGGCGTTATCAATATTGGCTTAGCCCTGATGAACTCGGAAGACTTAGCTGGCTCCGGTTTCTGGCTGATGATTGGCCTCGGTTGCCTAGTCTTTTATCGCCTGACCTGGGCAGAGTTTACTGTTGTAGACACACAGGAAGGCAGCATCTGGGTCGTTAAAGACGACCAGCATGATGATATCCTCGCAAAAATAACAGAAAAACGTAAAGCGGAATTATTGGCCTGGTACCGCAGTTTAAGCTTTGAAGATGACCCAATACAGGAAGTCACCACCATTCAATGGTTGATTAAACAAAAAGCAATGACAAAACAGGAAGGCGACATACGCATCGCAGAAATTCGCGAAGGGCAAACACTGTTACTGCCTAACGAAAATGATACTGAAATCGACCCCAAACTTCACTGATTTCCTCAACGCCCTCAAAACCATTCCCGAAAACGTCAGCATTCGACTTTGGCGCGGGCAACAATACCAAACTACAAAACAATCCTTGCAAAACGGCAAGCTCATCAAACTTTACGCAGAAAGCCTCGCCCACAAAGATCATGTCAGTTTTAATCTTTATCGGCTCGTGGCTGGCGACCAGCTAAAGCCATGCGAGATGCCGGAAGGAAAAGTGATCGACTTTGTCGTGAATTCACAAGCAAGTTGACCGACTCTGACCTCAATCACCCTGCCAGTAAGACGAGTAGCCATCTCCGGTCCAATAGATAAGCGCTGAGGAGGCGCCTTCTTTGCCGACGACGATCGCATCACCCACGAGCGTTGGCGGAGGGCCTTCTCCGCTGCCTTGACCGACCGGGCCTTTTTCATGAAACGCCCACCAGTCAACAGATTCAAAATAGCCAGGGGAAAGATGCTTACCGAGCTTTCCGTCAAAACCGATAAGCGTCGTCCAGGTTCCTGCGCGACAAAAGGCGAGCCCACGTTTTTTATCGGACTTGCGCGTCACCGGCATGACCATATCACCCGCGTCATCACCATCAAAGTCACCGCTCAACTCCACAGGCGCAACATAAGGCGTGATGTCGTATTTCATCAGATCAAGCCCACAACTTCCCATCAGCTCAAGATGTTCGGGTAACACTTCACGAGACGCTTCAAGGGCCGCCGCCTCATCTGCCGCCACTTGCTTTTCCCGCGCTGTTGTTGGCCAGCTCATGCATACATTAAACTTCAAGTAGTTCATGCGCGCTTTTTCGCCGGGCTCTAAATCTGCAAGTCCCATATCAAGAATTGTCAAAGCGCCCCGACCCGGCTGCCCTTGCGGATCAACGCCGCCAGCGCTTGAGGGCTTATACCCGCCCGTCCCGGTCAACGCCGGGTCAAACCCGAACAACCGCAATTTTTGGAGTGCATTGACATCACCTTTGTTCGTACCCGTATTGTCTGCATTGCGAAAATGCCAACCATAAATCTGTCGAGGGTTTGGGGCGCCGCGTAAGGGCGGCGTCATTTGAGAGAGGTCAAGCCCGGCCTCATCCAGAATGCGCACATCCCACCCATGCGGAGCCCGCGCAAGCTGAAATGTCCAGCCAGTTTGTAGAATCGTGTCGCGAAAATCCCGGTTGCCCGCGACTTCGCGTTCTATCCGCCACGCGCTGCGCCCTTCCGTTGCTGTGCAATTTTGAGCTTGAGCGGCGCCAAAGCCGGCAATGATAGTCGCTAATAAACCAATGATCGTTTTGATTGTTATCGCCTGCATTGCAGCTCCCCTTGACTAACTCTTAACAGCAGCCTCCGTCGCATCGGCAAAAATGTCCAGCCCTTCGTCGAGCATCTCATCGGAAACCACGAGCGGCACGAGAGAGCGCAAGCACTGCGCATAGGCCCCGGCGGTCGTCATAATCAGGCCGCGCTCGCGCGCTTCGACCAAAATCTTCGCCGCAAGCTCGCCATTCGGGCTCTTTGGATCGCCATCTTTAACAAACTCAACCGCCGCCATGCCGCCGACCCGGCGCACATCGCCCATTACTTCGGCGCCAACAACGCCTTGCAGTTCTTTCCATCGGGCTTCAGTTTTGGCGCCAATTTCTTCCGCGCGGGCAAGCAGGCCTTCTTCTTCAATGATCTTGAAGACAGCAACAGACGCCGCACAAGCAACCGGGTTGCCGCCATAGGTCGAGCCCATGGAACCCGGGACGACTTTGTCCATCAAATCCGCCTTGCCGGTCAACGCTGACAACGGCAGACCCGCCGCAATCGATTTCGCCACACAGATAAAGTCCGGCTCAACGCCCACTTTTTCAAACGCAAAATATTTTCCCGAGCGGCCCATGCCCGCCTGAATTTCATCAGCGATCAGCATGATGCCATGTTCGTCACAACGCTTGCGCAAACCTTCAAGGAATTCTTTGGACGCCGGGTTGAACCCGCCCTCGCCTTGCACTGGTTCAACGATCATCGCCGCAACTTCATTGGCGTTAATGGTCGACTTGAAAAGCCGGTCAACGCTTTTCAACGCTTCTTCAGTGCTAACACCATGATAAGCGTCTGGATATTCCGCATGGAACACTGCCGGCACATATGGCCCGAAACCAACTTTGTAAGGTTTTGCTTTGCCGGTCAGCGTGGTTGCAAGAAGGGTGCGCCCGTGAAATGCGCCGGAAAAAGCAATAACGCCGGGACGCCCGGTGATCTGCCGCGCAAACTTCACCGCGTTCTCTACCGCTTCAGCGCCGGAGTTAAAAAGCGCCGTCTTTTTCGGCGTTGAACCCGGCGTCAACCGGTTCAAATTTTCGCAAACCTCGATGTAGCTTTCATATTGCGCGATGCCGAACGCCGTATGGATGAAATTTTCTGTCTGAGTTTTGATCGCTTCAACAACTTTCGGGTGCGCATGGCCAACATTCAAAACGCCGATACCGCCGATAAAGTCGATATAGCGCTTGCCCTCTACGTCCCATAGCTCAGCGCCCTTGGCTTTAGCGGCATAAATCCCAGACTTTGATGGCAGGCCCACAGGGCACGCCACATCGCGGCGGGCTTTCAGGCTTTCATTGGTTCCGAATTCGTTTTTTCCGTGATCCATCGGGGGCGCTCCGGTTTAGTTGCGGCATAAAAAGCGGCTCTAGCACGTTAAAATTTAAAGTGAAGGGGCTGACAGCTAGTTTTTCGCCGTATCTGCGGAAAGCATCCAAATCGCCGCAACCCCGACGATGGCGTCATAGATCAGGCAGAGGAATTCATACCAATCCGGGCTGTGGGAGGAGCCAACCAGCATGTGCAACAGGTCCACCCCGCCATGGGCCAAAATAAGGACGCCCAACGCCCAAGGCCTTTGGGTTAATACCATGAGCCCCGCGAACATGAAAAACAGCGCGGAAAGCGACTCGACCAATACGCCGGACACACTAGCGCGGGTGACAAAGGCAGCCTCATCCAATCCGGCCAGGGCAAAGCCTATATAGATCCCAACCATCAACACGAGTTGCGCATAAAAGGCTGTAGACCTCATATTCTGCGGCAAGGCCAGCGTCACGCCGATCGCGGCGGCGGCCAGCCCCAAAGTCAGGCCAAGATAAAGAAAGTTGAAATCTGTCATCATGCCAACGATAGCAGAACTCACTTCACCGCAAAACCGGGGCATAAACCTTACGAACTGTCTCCAATCGCCTAAAGTTCGGCTTGTCTTCGACGGGAGAGGCTATTTTAATGAATATTGTTCGCTCGATCGCCGCTGTTATTGTCGGATATCTTATTTTTGCCTTCGCAGATATGGCGCTGGTTTTGGGCTTGTTCGATCAAGGTCTCGTTACTTCACCCTTGATACAAAAGCTCGCAGGGCTCATTGGCCTGTTAATGATCGGCTTCATCGTGGGCTTCACCGTCGCCAAAATTTCAGGCGCCTATAAAAGGGCATCAATTGTCATCGTCGTTATATTGATTGGCGCGATGACCGTTCTCAACATTGTGCTGGACCAGGCCATTGAGCCCTTATGGTTTAAAGTGCTGGTCCTCATTGTTTGTGCGCCCGCGGCCGTATGGTCTATGCGCCAAAACTAGCCTGAAATAACTAGACCAAAAAGCCGGCCCGAAGCGCTATTTGGGCGCATTGCATCGCCACCTTTGCCAGCGTAAATGATATATCACATCCATCATTTACCGGCACCCTCATGACACGAAAATACAGCCAAGTTCCTGAACTCAGCCTGAAGACATTTACTAACGGCTCACCGGAAGAACGCCAGGAATTTCAGGAAGCACTGTTTGAAGGGTTTAAATATTTCGGTTTCATCATTTTAAAAGACCACAATATTGCTCCCTCCCTTCTGACCCGCGCCTACGAATTAAGCGCTGATTTGTTCGCCCTGCCAGAAGCGGAAAAGAACCAATTTTTTCGCCCAGACGGGCAACGCGGCTATACACCCTTTGGCCGCGAACACGCCAAAGATGCGCAGGCGCCAGACCTGAAAGAGTTTTGGCATGTCGGGCGGGAGTTTGATGCAGGCTCACCGCTCGCCAAAACTTACCCCGCCAATATGTGGCCAGAGAAACCGGACGGGTTTCGCGACACTTTCTTACAACTTTACAATGCACTGGAAGAAGCTGGCATGAAAATGCTGGAAGCCCTCGCGCCGTCTCTTGATGTTGATGCGGAATATTTCCGTCGTATGACCACAGACGGCAATTCAATCCTGCGCCTCTTACATTACCCGCCGATCCCTGATGATGCTGATCCGCGCTGCATTCGTGCGGCAGCCCATGAAGACATCAACCTGATCACCATCCTTGTGGCGGCAAATGGCTCAGGCCTTGAGCTGCTTGATCGTGACGGCAATTGGTTGCCGGTTGAAACATCGCCTGAAAATCTGGTTGTTGATGCTGGCGATATGCTGGCGCGCATCTGCAACGATATCATTCCCGCGACAACGCACCGTGTTGTGAACCCGGACGGACCGAACCGGTCGCGCTACTCTATGCCGTTCTTTATGCACCCACATTCCAACGCCATGTTAACCTGCCTTGAAAGTTGCAAGTTGCCGGAAAATAATAACAGCGCAAAGTATCCCGATATCACCGCTGACGATTTCTTAAAACAGCGGCTAAAAGAGATCGGGCTTGCTTAGTGAGCAACATTCGAATTCGCGACGGCATTATTGCAGATATTCCGGCGCTGACTGACATCGAAAATGATGCTGGCGAAGTTTTTCGCGAGATCGGTTATGATTTCTGCGCCGACATGACGGCGCGCCAACCGCCCGACTATATCAAGGCCCTTGATGATGGCGCGTTGCTTGTCGCGGAAACCGATCAAAGTGTTATTGCAGGGTTCGCCTTGCTTTGGATCATCGACCAACACGCCCATCTTGAAGAACTCTCCGTCGCGCAAAAGTTTCAGGGCAAAGGTATTGGCAAGCAACTTGTCGCCGCCTCTGAAGAATGGGCGCGCAAGTATTCCTATGACAAAATCACGCTCATCACTTTTGCTGAGGTTGTCTGGAATAAGCCGTTTTATGAAAAGCTGGGCTATGAGGTATTCACACCTGACGAGACTGAAACAGAACTCCGCTATATACAAACGCAGGAAACTGAACACGGCCTCACGATAAAACCCCGCGTCGCCATGATGAAAAAGCTCTAGCCATGTCAGAAATCAACAAAACCGATATTATTATTATTGGCGGCGGTCATAATGGTCTTGTCTGCGCATCTTATTTGGCGCAAGCGGGGCTGAGCGTTCAAATTCTGGAAAAACGCCATCTTGTCGGCGGAGCGGCCGTCACAGAAGAATTCCATCCGGGCTTTCGCAACTCGGTCGCCAGCTACACTGTCAGCCTTTTAAACCCAAAAGTCATTGATGACCTTGAACTCTATAA
>BQJH01000153.1 GCA_021604605.1 Hyphococcus sp. | reverse complement strand
GTGCAGTCGGGGAGGCGGGCGCCAAGGAACTTTATAATGTGGATACGAAGCCGACCGCGGAAGGCCTCGACGCACTCCCCAAATCCTATGCCGATGTGAAACCGCAACTCGGAGCGCCTTTGCCCGGTGATTTGGGCGCAGCGCTTTTGCAAGCCGAACAGGCGGTCGCTGCATCCGGCGAGGACGGCTATCTCGCACGGCCCAACTACGCGGCGCTCTCGGCGACGCCCTTCAGGAATTCGCCTGAAGCCGACGCCGCCCGCGAGGCCGCCTTGCGCGAAGCGCAGATTGCAGCGGAAGCCAGAGAGGCGGGCGTCTTCTTTCAGCTGGCGTCGCGGGGCAATCCATCGCCCTCGACAGGGCAGCCGGTTGAAGCGTTAGCTGGATCGCCTTTTGATTTTGGACTTGGTCCGCAGCCTTTCGAAGGGGCCCCAACCCCTTCGAAACCATTTGGCGCGGAACGCGAGCAAGACCCGGGCCGTCAGATCAGGAAACTCGACTTTCTGGAAAAGGGCGGCGAATCCTCCACCGACAATCCTTACGCCATTGAAGATCCCATTACGCCTTTTGAAGTGATGGCGGGCACCGTAATCCCGGCGAGCCTCATCACCGGCGTAAACTCGGATTTGCCTGGAACGGTCATCGCCCAGGTGACGCAAAACGTCTATGACACCGTCACCGGCCAATATCTCCTGATCCCTCAAGGCGCGCGGTTGATCGGCCGCTATGACAGCGTTATCGCCTTCGGCCAATCGCGGGCGCTCCTCGTTTGGACGCGCATCATCTACCCCGACGGCGCTTCGATCCAGATCGACAATATGCCCGCAAGCGATGTCGCCGGTTACGCAGGGCTTCGGGATCAGGTCGATTTCCACACCTTCCGCTTGCTGATAGGCATTGTCCTCTCAACGTTGCTTGGCGTCGGCACGGAACTCTCCTTCGACAATTCAGAAAGCGATATTGTCGAAGCCTTGCGTGAGTCTGCCCAGAATTCTGCAAACCAGGCCGGCCAGAAAATCGTCCAGCGCAATCTCGACATACAGCCCACGATCAAGATCAGGCCCGGCTGGCCCCTGCGCGTCATCGTCCACAAGGATCTGGTCTTGAGGCCCTATGATGAGAGGAGGGCCGCGCGATGAGTTTGAAGATTGGCGCCATCCCGGACCGCACGCCCGTTAAGGTGACGGCGTCCCTGCCGCCGGACGTCCATGAGGCATTGCAGGACTATGCCGCTCTTCACGCCCGTGAATTCGGGCAGGAGGCGCCGGTCGGCGATCTAGCCGCCCTGATGATCGAACGGTTCCTGAGTTCGGACGCCGCGTTCAAGCGCGCCCGGAAATCTCTTCGTCAGTCTAATGGTAAAAAGGAGTAAGTCATGACTGTTATCGGCACATTCAAGAAGACGGAAGACGGCTATGCCGGGTCCATCCGGACCATGACCATCAATGTCAAAGCGTCTTTCGTCGCCAACGACAAGAACGGCAATGACAAGGCGCCGGACTTCAAGATCGTCGCCGGTGAACGCGAGCTAGGCGCCGCCCGGAAGGCCAAAACAAAAGGCGAGGAGAGTCAAGATTTCCTGCGGGTAGAGCTGGATGATCCGAGTTTCGCGGCGCCGCTGCGAGCGGCTCTGTTTGAAAAAGGCGGTGATGCAAGCGCGTTGGTTTGGAATCGTGAACGACGTTAAAAAGCAATTCTGAGGAAGTGCGATATGTCCCTACATTCACACGCTCAAAAGATGCAAAATGAGAACGCGGAGCGGCTAACGAATTCTGAAGCGGCAGAATATCTAGGTCTAAAAATCGCAACGCTAAATAAGTGGCGCGTCTACGGTGACGGCCCCCCGTATCTCAAAGTTGGTCGACTGATTCAGTATAGGAAATCCGATCTTGACGCCTACCTCAATGAACGATTGATGCGGTCGACGAGCGAGCTACTTGCGCGATAGACGAGGAATTGGTGTGGGCCTGAGGATGACTATCTGGCGTAAGTCCCAATCGTTGCGATATTTCCTCACTTACGCGATCGGCCGCATCGGCTAATACATGGTCCACCTGATGGGCGTAGCGGCTAGTCACGCTGGATAGCCGGTGTCCGAGGAGGCCAGCGATAATCAGCTCGCTATAACCAAGTTCGAAGGCAACGGTCGCATAACTATGCCGGAATACGTGAGGCGTGACGCCATTCACACCCGACTCTTTCATAACCCATGCAAGAAATTTTCTGACTTCAGTGAGTGGCCCATCGTTGACGGGAGAGGGGAAGACCCAGCTGTTTGCCGATGAGTAATCCAGAGAATGCAGGTGCTCCAAAGCTCTTCGGCCGCATGGGCGCGATTGCGGGCCGGTCTTTGTGTCAAGCAGATGTAGAGAACGCCCGGCGTCGTCTACTTCGGACCAGGTCAAGTTCAGTATCTCGCCCCTTCGGCAACCTGTGAGCATCATCGCAATTGTCGCGTCGCGTAGAACAGGGCTGACGCCTAGCTCTTTCGCCTTTGCTAATGCTACACCGATCTCCCCATATTCTTTCGCATTAAAAAACCTCGTTCTCTTGCCGTCGGCGGGCTTGTCGATATTCAAACAGGGATTTTCCTCGACATGTCCATATCGAATTGCGAACTTAAATATGGATGACAATAAATTGACCGATTTGGCAGCAACGTGATCGCCGCCTTTGACAATTGACCTGCGGCGCGGCCCTAATTTGACGTCGGCTGCAGTTTTTCCGTCCCGTACGTCGAACATGAATCGTTCAACGTCTTGCCGCTTAAGTTCAGTTACACGCCGCTTGCCGAGAAGGGGCTTGATATGGGCTTCGATGCGCCCTTTATCCACTGCCAGAGTAGATGGTTTCTTTGGGCGGTTTCGATGGAGGATTCGGCCTGCTTCGGCCTCGGCAAAATACCGATCGCATAGTTCTGCTACGGTCAGTTCGTTGCGCTCTTTCTTGGCGGATTCGACGGGATCATCCCCCGCCGCGATTTTCCCCATCTCTATCCTTGCAAGCTTTTTCGCGTGTTCGACGGTTACCGATCCGTATCTTCCAATCGTTTTTTTGCGCTGGTCTCCACGACTGTTGCGATATTTCAGTTGGAATGACTTCGAGCCGCTTGGTTTCACACGCACGCCAAACCCAATGAGCTCACTGTCCCAAACCGAGTAGTCCTTCCCTTCAATAGGTTCGAGTCCATCAATGACGCGCTTCGTCAATCTGGCGGTGTTCTTGTCGGTCATTGGACCTTATTCCTTCTTGGCCGGAGGACTCCGGGGTACCAGGAGGGTACCAATAGAAACGAAGTCCGGGACATCTCGGTCAAATTGAGTATGACTCCGAATGTAGGAATAAGTCTATGTTTTTGCTTTCAAAAAGAAACTAGAGCAAGCTTCGGAAAACTGTGGAAAACTCCGTCAAAATCCCAGGACGTTTTCCTGTCACGCCGGAGGTCGCGGGTTCGAGTCCCGTCACTCGCGCCATTTTCATCAAGAAAATTTGAGACTGTGCGAAGGGCTGCGTCGCCCTCTTTTCGATTTCCATGAGCGACTTTAAGCGCCTCAGTCAGCGATCATGTCTCATTCGGCTTGTTCGTAAATACTTCCAGACCAACGTTTCAAGCCTACATTTGCGTAATTGAACGGGCTTGCGAATGAATTGGGAGCCTGTGGGGTTGAGAAGTGGTGCCCAGGGGCGGATTTGAACCACCGACACGCGGATTTTCAGTCCGCTGCTCTACCAACTGAGCTACCTGGGCGTCTCGCACGTTGGCCAAGCAGAGCCTGACCAGCGGAGCGGGGCTTATAAGCCAGAAATGCCGGGCTTGTCTATGGGGTAAAGGGGCGGAATTTCTGGCTGATTAAGGGCGGCGCTTGTTGAAATTCAGGGTTTTGCGCTATGGCCCGGAGCCGGTTAAAAGGCTCCCGAACAAACGCTCCGAAAGAAGAAAATCAAATGGCGCAAAAGGCTAAATTGGTTAAAAAAGGCGGCGCCCGGCCATCAGCGCCAAAGGGCGCGTCAAAAAAGGCGGTGAAGCAAAAGCCCGCCTCCTTATCGCAACTTGGGGTGCGCACGGAAACACCGGCCTCACCGGATAAGGCCCAGCTTGAGACGGCGCTCAACCCGCACCCGGATACATTATATCTTGCTCGTTTTGCTGCGCCGGAGTTCACTTCGATCTGCCCGGTGACCGGTCAGCCAGATTTTGCCCATCTGGTGATTGACTATGCGCCAGACAAACTGATCGTTGAATCGAAATCGTTTAAACTCTTTCTGTCTTCGTTCCGCAATCATGGCGCTTTTCATGAGGACTGCACGATCATGATCGCCAAGCGCATAATCGACGCGGCGAACCCGCGCTGGCTGCGCATCGCAGGTTACTGGTATCCGCGCGGCGGCATTCCGATCGACATTTTTTATCAAACTGGCGAAGCGCCCGACGGGCTGTGGACACCAGAACCGGGCGTTTCCGCCTATCGGGGAAGAGGATAAGTGATGAATACTATTAGCAAGGTACTTTTGGCGGCGGCAGCCTTCAATTTTTTTGCAATCGCCTGTAGTAAACAGGAAGGCGCAACGGATGAGGCGAGCTCAAACGAACAGGAAAGCGTCGTTGAGGTTGCAGAAAATAGTGAGACAGAAACTTCTACAACGCCATCACCCGCGGAAGTGATCGAGGCTTCAACCGCTGAAGACTGGCGTCTACTTGATCCTGAAAACCTGCTTTATATTGAGCTTGAACGCGGCACGGTAATTGTCGCCCTGTCGACAGATTTGGCGCAAGCTCATGTTGAGCAGATGAAAGCACTGGCGCGCGAAGCCTTCTATGATGGTCTGTCATTTTACCGGGTGATTGACGGCTTCGTAGCGCAAGGCGGAGACGCCATGGAAACGCGCGAGATCAAGACAGCAGCTAAAAGTTTAACCGCTGAATTTGATGAGCCGCTGCGAGACGATATTTCTTTTACCGAGCTTCAGGACCAGGACGGATACGCGTCTTCAGTAGGCTTTCTCAGCAGTTTACCAGTTGGTGCTGATCTGAAGGAAGGACGCATCTGGCACCTTCACTGCACGGGTGCGATGGCCATGGCGCGTGGTAATGAAAAGGATACGGGCGGGACAGAGATTTACTTTCCTATTCAACCGCAACGGTATCTTGACCGGAACCTGACGGTTTTTGGCCGGGTCGTGCAAGGTATGGAGCATTTGCAAATGTTGCGCCGGGTCGCACCGCCTGCTTCGGAAGATGATGATATGGGCGAGACAATCATCTCCATGAAAGTGGGGGCTGATATTCCTGAAGCAGATCGTGAAGCGCTTGAGATTTTACGCTCAGATACAGATACCTTTACGGCTTATGTTGAAGCGCGCCGCAACCGACCGGAAGAGTTTTTCTATTTCCGCCCGGATCATATTGATGTCTGCGCGCTGAATATTCCGGTGAGAGCGGTCGGCGAGGGCGAGTGAGCAACCCTAAAATTGGTCCGTGGACGGTTCACTCGGCAGCTGATGCTTTTGACAACCCGTGGATCAATGTCACCGATCATAAGGTCACCCACCCCAACGGTGAGGCCGGGCAATATAGTGTCGTCCGGTTTAAGAACCTGGCGGTGGGTGTGCTGCCGATTGATCAGAACGGTGATGTCTGGCTGGTCGGCCAGCACAGGTTCCCCCATGATCGCTATAGTTGGGAGCTGCCGGAAGGTGGCGCGCCACTCGCTGAAGATCCGCTAGAGGCTGCAAAGCGTGAACTGGCGGAGGAAACAGGGCTGCATGCAAAAGAGTGGTCGGAATTAACCCGCTTTGATCTTTCCAATTCAGTGACGGATGAGCGAGCGATCGGGTTTCTCGCCTGGGGGTTGTCACAAGGGGAAGCTTCGCCGGAAGCCTCCGAAGAATTAACCATAAAACGCGTTTCTTTCCGAACACTCTTCGAGATGGTGCTAAAGGGCGAAGTGAGAGACAGTCTCACAATCGTGATGACGTTAACCGCCCACGCCAAAGCCTTGCGCGGAGACGTTCCACAACCTATTTGCGGTCATATTCTTGCAGCGACGGGTCAAACATAGGATATTACGGCCATGGTAAACGCCCCAGCAAATTCCGAACAGGGAAATGTCGTTGAGATGTCGAGCGATCAGACATGGTCGCGCATGCGTGTCGAAGCGGCGACGGCGGCGGCAAAAGAGCCAGCGCTTGCGAGTTTTTTGCACGCGACGATCCTCAACCATGAAAGTCTTGAAGCCGCGCTTTCTTACCGCTTAGCGCAGAAACTGTCCGATGGCGAGATGAACGCGATGTTATGGCGGGAAGTCTGTATCGATGCTTACGTTAATGAGCCAGGGATTGTTAAGGCGGCGCTTTATGATTTGCGCGCCGTCTACAAGCGTGACGCAGCTTGCCACCAATATATGCAACCGTTGCTTTATTTTAAAGGCTACCTCGCCTTACAGGCGCAGCGCGTCGCCAACTGGTTGTGGCGCCATGATCGCAAGGATCTGGCGTTGTTTCTACAAAGCCGCATGTCAGAATTATTTGCGGTGGATATTCATCCGGCGACAAAAATCGGCAAGGGGGTGTTTATCGACCACGCGACGGGCATTGTGATCGGTGAAACAGCAGTGATCGAAGATGATGTCTCGATTTTGCAAAATGTCACTCTTGGCGGCACCGGCAAAGAAGACGGTGATCGTCACCCCAAGGTGCGTCGCGGCGCGCTTATCAGTGTTGGCGCTAAAGTGCTCGGCAATATTGAAGTGGGGGAAGACGCAAAAGTCGCCGCTGGCAGCGTCGTACTGAATGCAGTCAAACCACATAGCACAGTTGCGGGCGTTCCCGCCAAGCCTGTAGGCGAGTGCGCGGGGACACCATCCAAGACCATGGACCAGAATTTTAACTACGACGTTTATTCTATTTAACTCACTTTTTGGCGCCAGATTGCGAGACGCCTCATGCGGGTTGATCTTTTCGACTTTGAACTGCCGCAGGAGCGGATTGCGCTTGAGCCTGTGCGCCCGCGTGATGCTTCTAGATTGCTGCATGTAAGAGGCGGCGCAATCAATGATCGCGCGATGCTTGATTTGTCCGACATTCTCCAGCCCGGCGATCTTCTTGTCACCAATAACACCAAAGTTATTCCCGCTCAGCTATTCGGCAAGCGGGCCGCAAGATTAGAGGGCGGGAAAGACGCATCCATTGATGTGACATTACACAAAGACCTAGGCGCCAATCGGTGGCGCGCCTTCTTGCGCCCGGCGAAACGTGTGCGCGAAGGCGATGTTATTCGATTTACTGAACAACTGAGCGCGGAAGTGTTG
>BQJH01000152.1 GCA_021604605.1 Hyphococcus sp. | reverse complement strand
CGGCGAGGTGGTGACAGCGGCAATTGAAAAAGCCGGCGGCGCCTTATTGCCGGTTGATAGCGAGCATAATGCAATCTTTCAGGTCTTCGATTTTGAGCGTGCGCATCGTGTTTCACGGTTGATCCTGACAGCGTCTGGCGGACCGTTCCGCACATGGTCGAAAGAAGAAATGGCTGCGGCGACGCCAGCTCAAGCTGTTGCGCATCCCAACTGGTCCATGGGCGCGAAGATCTCTGTTGATTCAGCGACGATGATGAACAAAGGGCTTGAGCTGATTGAGGCAGCGCACATTTTTCCGGTCGCTCATGAAAAAATTGAAATTCTCGTTCATCCTCAGTCGGTGATTCACTCTATGGTTGAGTATGTTGACGGCTCGGTTTTAGCGCAGCTCGGTACGCCAGATATGCGCACGCCAATTGCCTCTACGCTCGCGTGGCCAGATCGGACGCCCAGTCCCAGCGCAAAACTGGACTTCGCAGAGGTCGCTAAATTAACCTTTGAAGCCCCTGATTTAGAAAGATTTCCTGCTCTGCGCTTAGCCCGCGAGGCAATTACGGCCGGGGGAATTATGCCCGCCACATTGAACGCAGCCAATGAAGTTGCGGTTGCCGCTTTTCTCGAAAATGGGGTTAAATTTCTTGATATTGCCGCAATTACCGAGCAGGTACTGGAGCAAGTAAGCCGGCAGAATCACCCGTCGTCTTTGACCACTTTGGAAGAGGCGATGGCGGCCGATCATCAAGCGCGCCAACTGGCGGAGCAGTGTGTTGCAGCGAAAGCAGCAGCATAAATTGAAAAGATAGGTTTCAACGGCCCGGTATGGATTTCCAAACTCTTCTTATTTTGCCGATTACGATCCTCGCGTTTCTGGTGTTGTTGACGATTATCGTTTTCATCCATGAATACGGGCATTTTTCTGTAGCGCGCCTGCTTGGGGTTCGGGTTGATGTTTTTTCCATTGGCTTTGGCAAAACACTGCTTCGCTGGATTGACCGCAAAGGTACAGAGTGGCGCATTGCGATGCTGCCTCTCGGCGGATACGTCAAATTTTTCGGTGACTTGAATGCAGCCTCACAGGCGCCGCCTGAAGCATCGGGCAAGCCGGTCACGACGCAATTCCCTACACCCGGGAAGGAAGAGGAACTCGCACAAGGCATGACCGCTGAGGAGCGTGCGGTTTGTTTCCACTTTAAACCCTTATGGGTGCGCGCCGCTGTCGTTGCTGCCGGACCCGTCGCTAACTTTGTGCTGGCTGTCGCGATCTTTGCTGTTTTGTTTATGGCCATCGGCCGAACAGTGCACGAGCCCATAATTGGCGCCATCACGCCTGATTCTGCTGCGCAAGAGGCTGGCTTTGAGCCAGGCGATGAAATTGTCTCTGTAAATGGCCGCTCGATATCAAAATTTAATGAGCTTTATGACATTGTTTTGCTCAGTGGCGGAGACGAATTACGCGTTGAGGTTGAGCGCAACGGCGCTACTCAGACCATCGAAGTGACGCCTCGCCGTGTAGAAGGCACGGACCGATACGGCAATCCCATTGACCGCTGGCTCTTAGGCATTGGTTCCGACCAGAACGCGTACTCCTTTGAAAAATGTGGTCCTGTGGGCGCTCTGGGGGAAGGCGTTAAGGAGCTGGGGCGGATTTTGAGCGTCACTGTGCGCTTTCTGGGGAAAATCATCACAGGCAAGGAAGACGCTAAACAGCTCGGGGGGCCTATAAAAATGGCCCAATATGCTGGACAATCTGTCATGTCGGGCTTTGACGAGTCAGGCTATAGTGAGAAACCGAGCTTTTGGACCATGCTCAAGGTGAGTTTGGTCGATTTCATTTCTCTCGCAGCGGTTGTATCTGTGTCGATTGGTTTCTTGAATCTTTTACCGGTGCCGGTTCTCGACGGCGGGCATCTATTGTATTACGGGTATGAAGCGATTGCGGGCAAACCGTTGGGTGTACGGGCGCAAGCAATCGGGTTTCGAGTGGGCATCGTCATGTTGGCGTCGCTCATGATTTTTGTAACGTGGAACGACATCAATCACCTGATCTCGTTAATCAGCTAGGGCGTCGGCATGAGTTTGAATAAGTCGGGGGGCGGCGCGAACAGCGCTTTTCTATTTTTTGCAGCAGCCATGTTGTCGGCGTGCAGTTATTTCGTGGCGAGCGATGCGATGGCGCAGACGCCCGCATCTGGGCAGTCCGCGTTAACGCTGGATGCGCCAACACAGGCGCCTGTGATTCAGGCCATCAGCATTACAGGTAACCAACGGGTCGAGGCGCAGACCGTTGGATCATACTTGCCGCTGCAAGTTGGGATGCGCGCTGAGCAAGCATTGCTCGATCTCTCTTTGAAGACCCTTTTCAACACCGGGTTATTTTCCGACGTTGAGTTGGCGATGCAGCCTACGGGCACGCTGGCGATTGAGGTGACAGAAAATCCAATCGTTAATCAGGTGCTCTATGAGGGCAACAAGAAGATCAAGGAAGATAAGATCGTCGAAGAGATTCAGCTGACGGCGCGCTCGATTTATACGCGCGCGAAAGTGCAGGCTGATGTTCAGCGGATTATTGAGCTTTATCGCGCCAAGGGTCGATTTGCAGCGACGGTGACCCCAAAGGTAACGCCGCTCCCGCAAAACCGGATTGATGTGATTTACGAAATTGACGAGGGACCAAAAACCGGCGTCGCTAAAGTCAATTTTGTCGGCAATACTATTTACACGGACAATGAGCTGCGTGGTGTTATTCTGACTAAGGAAAGTCGCTGGTGGCGGTTCTTCTCCAGTAATGACAATTATGACCCGGACCGGCTTGAATATGAGCGCGAATTGTTGCGCCAGCATTACGGCAAAAACGGCTATGCGGACTTCAAGGTTCTCTCTGCTGTTGCAGAACTGACGCCAGATCGCAAAGACTTCTTCATCACCTTCACGATGGAAGAAGGACCTCAATACACGATCGGTGAAGTAAAGGTGAAAACAACCCTCGCCAAGCTCGATGAGGAAACATTAGTGCGCTATGTGCCGATGCGCACAGGCAATATATTTGATACTGAGCGGGTCGAAAAAGCCGTGGAGGCGATCACCTTCGCCACGGGCTTTACCGGTTACGCCTTTGTTGATGTTAATCCAAGGCTGGAGCGGATTGCTGAAACCAATACCATGAACGTGACCTTCCAGGTGAATGAAGGTCCCCGCGTTTATGTTGAGCGTATCAATATTAAAGGAAACCAGCGAACCCTTGATAAAGTTATTCGCCGCGAAATCCGGGTTGCTGAAGGGGATGCATTTAACCGGGTCCTGATTGATCGTTCACGCGCGCGGGTTCGTTCGCTCGGTTTCTTCAGCGAAGTTGAGTTTGAAGAAAGGCCCGGCTCCGCGCCAGACCGAACTGAAGTAGATGTTAATGTTAAAGAGCAGGCAACAGGGTCTTTCAGTGTTGGCGTCGGTGTGTCTTCGACAGAAAACTTTGTTGTTGATTTGTCGGTCGAAGAGCGAAATCTCATGGGTCGCGGACAGTTGTTGCGGTTCCGTGCTCAGGCGAGCTCACGGACGCGGAATGTCGATATTCAATTTAATCAACCCTATTTCCTTGGGCGAAATCTAACGGCTGGCGTATCAGCTTTCAATCAGCGTACTGATTTTAGGGAATCTGGCTTTATTCGTGACCGTATTGGTTTTGGGACTAGCGCCGGTTTCCAGATTTCAGAATATGGCCGAGGCGGTTTGAACTATCTCTTCACGCGTGATGACGTCACTATCGACATTAATGATCCCTTCCAGTTGCCATTGGACGTTGATCCATTGTCGTTGCTAGCCGCTGGTGCTGTGCCGATTAGCATTGTTACGACGGACAGTAATGGCGCGCAGCTCACTGACAACGGGCAGGCTGATGGTGATCCTGTTCAAATCGTAACAGCAAACCGATGTGATTTTCTTTCTCAATCTTTCAATCCAACATGTCAGTCCCGCGGTAAATTCGTTACTTCACTGGTCGGCGCCAGCTTGTCTTTCGATACGCGCAACGACCCCATAACGCCAACACGCGGTTGGCGTGCTGGCGGGGCGGTTCGTTTTGCGGGCGTTGGTGGGGACGTAAACTATTATCAGGGCGAAGTTTCCGCCGCTTATTATCACCCTCTTTTTGCTGGCTTTGTGGGCGTATTGAAAGGGCGCGCCGGTTATATTGAGGGCTATGGCGGTGATGATGTTCGCTTGTCAGACCGGTTCTTTGAGGGCGCTTCTAGTTTCCGTGGCTTCGAAGTGGCGGGTGTCGGGCCGCGCTTGGTGGATCGATTTAATGATAAATTCCAACCGGACGGTCAGGCGCTTGGCGCTAAAGCCTATGCAATTGGTACGTTTGAGATTGTTTTACCGCTGCCGATTCCAGACTCATATGGGTTGCGGGCGGCCTTGTTTAGTGATTTTGGAACAGTCGGACTTCTCGACGACAGTACAAAAGCGTTTAACTCTAGTTCTATTCCATTTGAGGTGCCTTTGTTTGGTGAGAATGGGACGGTTTTGACTGATGAAGATGGTAACCGACTTATTGATTACACATTAGATCGGGTTCAGGACGATTTGGCGCTCCGGGTAACGGCCGGGATTTCAATCAATTGGGATTCCCCCTTCGGCCCCATTCGGTTTGATATTGCGGAAGTCATCCGCAAAGAGGTCTATGACCAAGCCGAAGGATTTCGATTCAGTGCGGGGACAAGTTTTTAGAAAGTACGAGGTGTTAATATGAGAAAACAGTTTTTTGCGATCGCCGGCGCCGCCGGAATCGCCATTGCAGGTATCGCAGGGTTCTCCGCAATCAATGGTGCAGAAGCGCAAAGCGCAGGTAAAGCGCCAGTTATCCTGATCGTTGATCAGGTGCAGCTTGTGGGTAACTCGAAAGCAGGGAAGACAATTCCTGCCCAGGCAGAAAAGGTGCGCGAGAGCGTGTCTAAAGAACTGGAAGCTGAAGCGAATAAGCTCAAGTCTGACATTGAAAAATACCAAAAGAATGCATCGCTGATGTCTGATGAAGTTCGTCAGAAGACGGAGCAAGAGCTGCAAGTTCGCCAGCAATATGCTCTGCCGCAACGGGCGCAGATCATGGAAAAAGCATTTAACGCTGCTGTTCAAAATGCACGTGCAGAGATTTTGCAAGAAGCGCGTCCGATCATGAAAGATATTATCGACAAACGTGGCGCGACAATTGTGCTGGATCGTTCGTCGGTCATGTATGCAGCCGTAGAAACGGACATCACGCAAGAAGTGATGGCCGAGCTCGATAAAAAAATGAAAACTGTTGAGGTTCAAAAAATCTCACTCGCTGAAGTGGAAAAGCAGATTAAAGAAGCACAAGCGAAAGCAGCACAAGAAAATAAGAAGTAAATAAGTTTGCGCTTATAGATGAAATATTTGACGGTCGGCGTTATTGACGCCGACCGTTTTTGTTCTTTTGAAAGCTAGCAATGTAAAACAATGCCGGATGCAAGGTTTTATATACAACATGCCCCCCATTCGATTGAGGACGCTATTAAAGCCTCAAGGGTAAGTAATGCTGGGTCAAAGAATGGGCTACAATCCAGCTCAGCCGGTACCGAAATTAAGACTGTTGCGTCTCTTGAGAGTTCCGATTTAAGCGAAGCCGCTGTTTTTTGTGAAGACAAAGACAGTGCATCAAAACTAGACGGCCGGTCATTCGGGTTGTGTTTTACGACGCCTGCTGTGCGCCCGCACATTACTGGGAACGGCGCGATGATTGAGTGCGTATCGCCTAAACTCCATTTTGCATTCCTGGCTGGCCATCTGCATCAATCACTTGAAGATGATTTGAGGGCTGTAGCTGACAAGGCGCCGCCACAGATTGATGATACGGCACTTGTCCACAGTTCTTCGACGGTTGGTGACGGGGCAATCATCAATGCGCACGCTGTCGTTGGTCCGCATTGTCACATAGGGCGCGGCGTCATTCTCGGTGAGGGCGTGCGCCTACAAGCAGGCGTCACGATAACACATTCAATTGTTGGTGAAAGAGTCGCTATTCTCGCTGGCGCCAGGATTGGGCAGGCTGGATTTGGGTTTGTAGAAGGCCCGGATGGTTTGGTGCGCGTGCCGCAACTGGGCCGCGTCATTATTGGTAATGATGTCGAAATTGGCGCCAACACTACTATTGATCGTGGCGCGCTAGATGACACCATCATTGGTGAGGGAACCAAGATCGACAATCTGGTTCAAATCGGTCACAACGTGCGCCTTGGGCGTTTTTGCGTCATTGCCGCCGGCACAGGCATTTCTGGTAGCTGTGAAGTTGGTAATGGCGTGATGATGGGCGGTCAGGTAGGAATGGCCGATCATGTAAAAATCGGCGACGGCGCGCAATTGGCCGCGCGTACCGGGTTAATGCGGGATGTTCCTGCAGGAGCGATAATGGGCGGGGCGCCGGCGCGTCCTATTAAAGATTGGCTGCGCGAAACTGCAGCCTTAAAAAAGCTTGCGAAAGACAAGAACAGGTAGAGCTATGACGCAACTAGAAACTGGAAAGAGTGTCCTTGAAGTTGACGAATTGATGCAGTTGCTGCCGCATCGGTATCCGTTTTTGTTGATCGACCGACTGGTTGACATCAAAGCCGGCGAGGGCGCTGTGGGCATCAAAAATGTCAGTTTTGGCGATGGTTTTTTTCAAGGTCATTTCCCCGGTAAGCCTGTAATGCCGGGCGTGCTAATTGTTGAGGCGATGGCGCAGGCAGCGGCGGCTTATACAACGTATACAGAAGGCCTTGAGACCGATGGGAAGATTGTCTTATTCATGGGGGTAGATAAGGCGCGCTTTAGAAAGCCAGTCATTCCTGGGGATCAATTGCGTATTCATGTGTCAACTGAACATCGCCGCCCGCCAGTTTGGCGTTTTCGAAGCACGGCTTATGTCGATGACAAAAAAGTGGCGGATGCGACATACTCAGCCATGCTGGCCCAGGGAATTTGACCGGCGCAACAATGAATATTCACCCAACTTCTCTCATTGAGGATGGCGCTGTCATCGGTGACGGCGTTATCGTGGGGCCAATGTGCCAGGTTGGGGCGCATGCAAGACTGCATGATGGTGTTATTCTGAAAAGCCATGTGGTCATTGATGGGGACACAGAAATTGGCCAGGGAACGATCGTCCACCCTTTTTCAACATTAGGCGGGCCGCCACAACATCTCGGTTATAGTGGAGAGGCGACCAAGCTGAAGATCGGAGAAAATTGTATTATTCGTGAGAATGTCACGGTTAATATTGGCACGGCGCCCGGCGGCGGCATAACAACGATTGGCGATCGTGCGTT
>BQJH01000151.1 GCA_021604605.1 Hyphococcus sp. | reverse complement strand
ATCTCACTCGTGCGATTGCGCCAAGAGATAGAATTTGGTGGTAAACTGCCACTCAATTCATCGTGAAAGTGATAAAACAGTGGTGAATAAGCTGTTTGCGCCCTTTCAGAGAGCTATGTGGCGCATACACCTGGTCGAAATCTCACCAGGAACCTATCCAAACGGGTCAAAATTACCGAGATTATGGATCTTTTGAGGGCGCAATGATTCGCGCCTCTCCCAGAGCTCGGCTGCATAAAATCCGGAGAACATGCCCCAATGGCCGCCTGAGCCGTCTTTTTGTCAAAAATTGGCGAAAATTATAGGCCCCGGCTTGACATGAGCCGCTTGATCAGTAGGTTCCGCGCTCGCTGCGAAATAGCAGCTCAAGGAGATAATAATGGCTAAGCCGACCACCGTTAAAATCCGGCTCAATTCAACAGCTGGCACAGGGTTTTTCTACGTCACCAAGAAAAACACCCGGACCATGACCGAAAAGCTTGTCCTGCGGAAGTATGATCCCGTGGCGCGCAAGCATGTTGAATTCAAAGAAGGCAAAATCAAGTAACGCTTGATTGGCTGACTAATAGCAAAAACTACAAAGCCGCCTTTGAAGGGCGGCTTTTGTGATTCTGGGATTCTTTGTTCGATAAGCCAGATAGCCCGATCTACAATATCGACAATCAGGCGGCGCTTTTAATCACCCGGTTTCGACCGCCATTTTTCGCTTCATAAAGCGCTTCGTCGGCGCGCTTGATCAGTTTTTGCGGTGCATCTTCATTCGGCCCGTTTTCAGTAGACCCAATACCGATACTCACCGTAACGCTGATTTCATCGCGGCCGCTATTAACAATAAACTTCGTTGATTCAATTTCAGCGCGTAGTCGTTCCGCCACAACTGAAGCAAAGGCCATATCCGTATCCGGCATCGCAACAAGAAACTCTTCCCCACCATAACGGCAGGCCAGATCAATCCCCCGCAAAGAACGCGAAATACTTTCTGCAAATTCTTTAATGACCTTGTCACCAGCATCATGACCATGCGTGTCATTGATTTTCTTGAAGTGATCGATGTCAATGATCATCACTGACAAGGGTCGTTCTGTCCAATAAGCGCGGTCAAACATTGCAGACAAATGGCTGGCGAGATATCGTCGATTATAGAGACCAGTCAGTTGATCCGTCACCGCCATTTCCAGACTGGCCTGGAATGACGATCGCAATTGATCAACATACCGCATACGTCGCAACTGAGTTGAAACACGCGCCGTCAGTTCATTTTTATCGACAGGCCGTGAAATGTAGTCATTCACGCCAATATCAAGCGCCCGCACGAGCTTTCTGGTATCACCTTGGCGTACAACAGCGAGGATCGGCGTGAGCCGAGTTTCTTCAAACGACCGGATCGACGAACAAAGCCGTAACGGGTCCATGGCCTCAAGCGACATGTTAACGACAATCATATCGAAATCGCCGGATCTGGCCCGGTTTAAAGCCACTTCAGGGTCTAATTCTATAGAAACTAATTGATCTGTACCCAGCGATTTTTTAAGGCGCTCGCTTTGATCTTCATTGTCGTCAATGATGAGAAGCCGACTTTCACTTCCATTCGTCTCAACATCAATATTATCGACAACACCAAGTCCTTGTCCTGTCGCGTGACGCGCACGAAGCTCGTCCGTCATCATTTTCAGGCGCGTTAGGCTGCGTACACGCGCAAAAAGCGCCAGATCTTCAACCGGTTTCGTCAAGAAATCATCGGCGCCAGCTTCAAGACCGGAAACCCGGTCCGCCTGCTGGTCCAAAGCCGTAACCATGACGACAGGGATATGCATCGTTTCCGGCGCTTCTTTCAAGCGGCGACAAGTTTCAAACCCGTCCATGCCCGGCATCATCACATCGAGCAAAATAATGTCCGGCTGTTCAGCAACGGCTAATTTTATTGCCTCTTCACCCGAATATGCCCCAAGCACGTCAAAATATTCTGCCCGCAATTTTGCTTCGAGCAGTTTCACGTTCGGCTCAAGATCGTCGACAACTAATACGCGCGCAGTCATGCAGCCCCCGCTGATGAGGTGTGACCTAACTCTGCTGTATTTTCCGCACCCGTGAGACTACGGATTCGCGAAAACAGAACCTGATCATCAACCGGCTTTGTCAGATAATCATCAGCGCCGGCATCAAAACCGATCTTACGATCCGCGTCTTGATCCAGTGCCGTAACCATCACGATAGGAATATGCTTGGTTTCCGGCGCCGCCTTCATCCGGCGGCAAGCCTCGTAACCGTCCATGCCCGGCATCATGATATCCAGAAGGATAATGTCAGGTTGTTCATCGACAGCAATTTTAATTGCTTCATCGCCAGAGTGAGCCCCCAAGACATCAAACTTCTGCGCTCTCAACTTCACTTGGAGCAGCATGACGTTAGGCTCAAGATCGTCGACGACTAATACTTGCGTCGTCATATGACCCCCATTGGCAAAAATTGAACTTCAATCCGAAGACCTTAGTCCAAATACCTTTTCACTTTCTCAAGAAATGAGACAACAGAGATGGGTTTTGGAATATAATCTTCGCATCCCCCCTGTCGAATTCGCTCTTCATCGCCCTTCATGGCAAAAGCCGTCACAGCAATAATCGGGATATCGGCCAATTCAGCGTTATCCTTAATTTTTTGTGTAACTTCTAATCCAGATACTTCTGGCAGCTGTATATCCATCAAGATCAGATCGGGATGGTGTTTGCTGGCGAGTTCTAACGCTTCTGGCCCAGTACGGGCCTCAATCGTGTCATAACCATGCGCTTCAAGCAGATCATGAAACAATTTCATGTTCAGCTCATTATCCTCAACGATAAGCACCGTCTTCGGAAGCGCTGACATATCGAGCTTTTCCATCGCAGACATTATAAGCCTTTACGTCTCGTCACAGCACCGAATCAGCACTGCCGATATAAATCTTTGCATCAAAGGTCTTAATCGATTGTTTATCCTGAACGCCCTTGAGGCTTATTTTCTCCAAAAAAGATGGTAACCTTTTGTTAAATGATTACGCCGCACACGCCCTCTTTTTGCCGAAAATGCTTTAAAACCTTGGACATCGCGGCCAGGAAATGTGCGGTTTGCGATGGTAAAGTGGTCGCTCATCCAGAGCTTTTTGACCTTTCTATCGCCCACCTTGATTGCGACGCTTTCTACGCAGCCGTGGAAAAACGGGATAATCCGGAACTGAAAGACAAGCCTGTTATAATTGGCGGCGGCGTCCGCGGGGTTGTTTCAACGGCGTGCTATGTGGCGCGAACTTATGGGGTCCGCTCCGCCATGCCCATGTTTCAGGCCCTAAAGGCCTGCCCTGATGCGATTGTGATCAAGCCCAGTATGACCAAATACGGTGAAATTGGGCGGTCGATTCGGCAAATGATGTTGTCGTTAACCCCGATGGTTGAGCCTTTGTCTATTGATGAAGCCTTTATGGATTTAACCGGTACGGCGCGCCTGCACGGGGCGGCGCCAGCGGTAACATTGGCAAAACTGCAAGCCGATATAGAAGCAACCCATGGGATAACCGCCTCGGTTGGCCTCTCCCATAATAAGTTCCTCGCCAAAGTCGCATCCGACCTTGATAAGCCAAAGGGCTTTTCCGTCATTGGTAAAGCTGAAACCATTGAGTTCCTGGCGGGCCTGTCGGTTCGAAAAATCTGGGGCATTGGCGCGGCGATGGCGGCAAAGTTAGAAAAGGACGGAATCAGAACCATTGCCCATCTTCAAAAGCTGGATGCTGCAGAACTTAGTAAACGATATGGCGAGATCGGCATGCGGTTAGCGCGCCTTTCTCACGGTCACGATACGCGTCATGTCAAACCGCAACGGGAAACCAAAAGCGTTTCCTCAGAAACAACATTCAATAAGGACATATCCGATGTGCAGCGGCTCGAAGATATTCTCTGGGAGCTTTGCGAAAAAGTCTCCGCCCGGATGAAAGCCAGCAGTTTTGAAGGGCGTGTTATTACGCTGAAGCTGAAAACCGCGGCCTTCAAAACCGTTACAAGGCGTCACACGCTTGATAAGCCCGGCAACCTCGCCCGCACGACTTTTGCCGCCGCCAAAACCATGCTGCACAAAGCAGCGGACGGCAGCGTCCCCTATCGCCTCATTGGTATTGGATATTCAGGCCTCAGTTACTCAGGCGAAAACCAGATTGAGGAACTTTTTGGAGAAGATCGTAAGCGGATAGAAAAACAGGAAAAAGCTATAGATGATCTGCGTAAGAAATATGGCAAAGATGCTGTAAAAGCCGGCAGGACGCTAAAGAAACACCGCCATTGACCCCTTCCTTCAAACAAGGGACCTTATCGCGAAGACATAGAAAGAAAAGAAATGTCAACTATCGATACAAAACTTGCCGACCTTGGCATCGTGTTGCCGGAACCCGCCGCCCCTGTCGCCAATTATGCGCCCTACATAATAGTAGGCAATCTGATTTACATTTCCGGACAGGTTTCAATCGGCCCGGACGGACTTATCACCGGCAAACTCGGACGCGATCTTGATGTAGACCAGGGGGTGCAAGCGGCTCATGCTTGCGGCGTCAATTTAGTGGCGCAACTCAAAACAGCATGTGATGGGGACCTGGACCGGGTGACGCGTGTCATAAAGCTAGGTGGCTTCGTAAATTGTACAGAAGACTTCTACGATCACCCCAAAGTCATCAATGGCTCATCTGACCTTATGGTTGCAGTCTTCGGTGATATCGGACGTCATGCACGCGCCGCCGTCGGCTCACCATCACTTCCCATGAATGCCGCTGTCGAAGTCGATGGAATTTTTGAAATCAAGTAGATTACGCCCATGGCCGATGGTTCCGACAACCTGTTGTTACGCACGTATGCTTCTATCCATGACATAGATGCATTGGCATGGAATGAGCTCGCCAACCCCTCACCCGCACAGTTTAATCCTTTTATCTCCCAAGAGTTTTTATCCGCTCTGGAGGATTCTAAATCTGTGGCGCCCGAAACAGGGTGGACGCCAATGCACATTGCCTTGGAAGACAATGGCGTCATCACTGGCATTGCCCCCTTTTATGCAAAAGGTCACAGTCAGGGCGAGTATATTTTTGATCATCATTGGGCGGATACTTATGAACGCGCGGGCGGACGGTATTATCCGAAACTATTATCAGCCTCACCCTTCACACCCGTTCAAGGCGGGCGCCTGCTCGCCGCCAGCCAATCGGCAAAACTTACTTTAGCGTCCGCTATTCGCCAACTGACTGAACGCGTAGGCGCATCATCTGCTCATATCAATTTCATCAGCGAAACAGATCAGGCATTACTGAAAGGTGCGGGGTTTTTGCCGCGCATGGGCGAACAGTTTCACTGGTTTAATCGGGGCTATGAAAGCTTCGATGAGTTTTTGAGCGCTTTGTCATCGCGCAAAAGAAAAGCCCTTCGACGAGAGCGGCGAGACGCCATTGCCAAGGGAGGAGCCGAAGAGGTCACCATAAAAAAACTGGTCGGCCCGGAAATTGATGAGCCTTATTGGGATGCGTTCTGGCTATTCTATCAGGACACTGGCGCGCGCAAATGGGGCCAGCCCTATCTCACGCGAACATTCTTTCGACTGCTGGCCGAGCGCATGCCCGAGCGGCTTTTGATGATCATTGCAGAAATCAACGATGAGCCGATTGCCGGCGCCCTCAATTTAGTTGGCGGCGACACACTCTACGGGCGCTATTGGGGATGCTCACAACATATACCGTTCCTGCATTTTGAAGTCTGTTACTATCAGGCGATCGATTTCGCTATTGAACACAGGCTCAGCCGCGTTGAAGCCGGCGCGCAAGGAGAACACAAAATTGCCCGCGGTTACGAGCCGGTCCCGACCTATTCAGCGCACTGGATCAGGGATGTTGGGTTCAGGGACGCTATAGCCCGGTACCTTGATGCTGAGCGCGAACAAACAAGCATGGAAATTGAAGCCCTGCGTTCTTATGTTCCCTTTAAGGGAAACGGAAAAAAAGAGGGATCATGAAAGTCATCAAACGCACACACCACCAGCAGGAAGCAAAAATTATTGTCGGATTTTTAAACGCGCATGATATCGACGCCGAGCTTCTGGATGGCGCAATAAATTCGGTTTTACCAATCGTTGCCGGCGGCGTCAGGATTGCTGTTCCAGATGACCAAGAAGAAGAAGCTCTCACCCTATTGGCTAATGTGCAATCGGGTGGCGCCGAAGTTGATGATGATGAAAACGGGCCAGAATAATGAGTCTTAAAACACAATACGATAATGGCAATATTTTCGCCAAGATTATTCGCGGCGATATTCCGTCCACAAAAATTTTTGAGGATGATAATATTCTGGCGTTCATGGATGCGTTTCCGCAGAGCCTGGGCCATTGTCTCGTCATCCACAAAACCGCGACCGCGACAAACATTCTCGATATCGAGACAGCGGACCTCAACAAGGTCACATCGGCGGTACAAAAACTAGCCCGTGCTGTTAACGCCGCTCTGCAACCTGACGGCATTCGTGTTGCGCAATTTAATGGCGCGCCCGCCGGGCAGACAGTTTTCCACCTGCATTTTCATATTATCCCGATCTATGAGAATATGGATACCTCACAGCATGGCGAGAGCAAAGCCAGCGACCCGGAGATGCTGCAAGCAACAGCTGAGAGAATCCATCAGGCTCTCTAACGTCTCTCCAGTTCCTCACGCATTCGTCAGCCCACTCTCGCTCACGTGTCTTGAGCGTGAGGTGATTACCCGCCTATGCATAGCACCAATGGAAAACACGAAGAGGGACTAGAAAATGACATTACGGAATATCATCACCGCCTCAATTGCCGCCAGTTTTATAGCCCTGAGCGCCAATGCATCTGACGCAGCACCTGAAGACAGCACAACCATGGAACAGGCTGGAAGTGAGATACTGTACTCCGGCGAGTGGACAAAGAAGTCATTCAAATCATCGGGCACATGGGAAATTTATTCTGAAGACGGCAAAACACTCGTGAAATTATCTGATGATTTTCGAACAAGGAAAGCGCCCGATCTGAAAATTTTCCTGTCTCCTCTTGAAGCTTCACTCACTACCGGGAAGAATGCGACGGAAGGTTCACTACTGGTAGCCGCGCTTTCCAGCAACAAAGGTGGGCAAGTGTACGAGCTACCAGAAAATACCGATCTTACTGCCTACAAGTCGATTCTGATTCACTGCGAAGCATATTCAAAACTCTGGAGTGCAGCAAACCTGTAATAATAACCAAGGTGTGACCCCCTCCCCAACTTTTTGCACACCTATTAGAGGCTGCCGCACCCCTCCGGCAGCCTCTTAACTTTTTGTTCAGCATAAAACCTTTCTGTTAAGTAAATTTTTTAAAAAAATTTTAGATAATTGCTTTTATTAAT
>BQJH01000150.1 GCA_021604605.1 Hyphococcus sp. | reverse complement strand
CCTTATTGTTGGCAGGTTGTGCGGCGACTGGCGGGCCGTTGGGGTTGTCGCCGGCGCAGGAACAGGCGATTGGCAAGCAACAGCATCCGCAGATATTGGCGGCGTTTGGCGGCGAGATCGATGACCCGCAATTAAAAGCCTATGTCCAACGGGTTTTTGACCGGCTTGTTGCAGCGTCGGATCAGCCAAATATCCAACTGAAAATGACGGTTCTTGATAGTCCTGTGGTGAACGCCATGGCGTTGCCGGGACATGTTTATGTAACGCGTGGGCTTTTGGCATTGGCGAATTCAGAAGCTGAACTGGCGGGTGTCCTTGGTCATGAAATTGGGCACATCTTTAATCGTCATACGGCGAAACGGGTGAGCCGAGGCAATCTAGCTCAGCTTGGCGCCGTCGCAACCGCGATCCTCACTGGTGATCAGGATACGGCGCAATTGTTTGGGCAGGCAGCACAACTTTACCTGTTGCGCTTTTCACGCGAGCAGGAATATGAATCAGATCAGGTCGGTGTAAGACTGCTGGCGCGCGCTGGTTATGATCCGATGGCTGAAGCGGCGTTTCTCAATACGCTTGGCGCCTGGTCTAATCTCGAAATGCAAATCGCTGGTGTTCAGCGTCCACCGGAATATCTCAACACGCACCCGAACTCTGCGAACCGGGTTCAACGCGCTGCGCAGGAAGCAAATGTTCTGCGTGAGGGCGGCGGCGTTTCAGATGAGCGCAATCGCACTGTTTACCTGAATGCAATCGACGGATTGATTTATGGCGATGATCCAGAGACGCAAGGGTTCGTCCGCGGACGCGATTTTATTCACCCGGGTATTGGTCTGGCGTTTACCGCGCCATCTGGCTTTCAGCTGCAAAACACTTCGCAAGCTGTTCTTGGACGTTCACAGGGCGGCGCGCAGATGCAATTTACAGGCGGTAATAGCAGTGAAGCGCCAACGGCGATTATCGATACGCAAATTTCCCAGGGGCTTAAAATTGATTTGAGCCCTGCACGGGCAATCTCCGTTAATGGTAAGTCTGCAGCCGTGGGGCAGGCCCGCGCCAACACACAAAATGGCGCCGTTGATGTCACGGCCTATGTGATCCGCTGGGAAGGAACAACCAACTATGTGTTTATCTGGGTAACGCCAGCCAACCAGACAGCACAGTTGAACAACGGCATTTCAAGAACGGTTCAGTCACTGAGAAATATTGATGGACGGTCGGTCAATGTTCCACCGGCGACGCGGGTTGATGTGGTGACAGTGCAGCGCGGCGATAGCGTATCACGTCTCGCTCAATATATGGACTTTCCACAATATCAGCAGGAGCGTTTCTTGATTCTCAACGGTATGAGCAATCAGAATCAGCTGAGATCGGGCCAACAGGTCAAGCTGGTTCGGTAAGCGCCAGCGGTTTTCTTCAATATCAGGGCGGGTGAGAGATCACTCGCCCTTTTCTTATGGGGAGCTTGTCTGCGCCCGCCTCTTGCACTGAAGGGCGCAATCGCTAAGGTCTGCCCGGATTTATTGAAGCGTCCCCAATGGGATGAAACTGGAGGAAAGAATGGCAATCGACGGTAAGTGGAACCTCGTAATCAAGACGCCTATGGGCGAGCAGACAGGCGTTTTAACGCTGAAGCAGGAAGGCGACACGCTGACTGGCGACATGACGGGGCCTTCCGGTTCTGCGCCAATTGAAAATGGCAAAGTCGAAGGCGAAAAATTGATCTGGCACGCGAAAGTAACATCGCCAATGCCGATTACGCTCGAATTTGAAGGTCTTGAAGAGGCCGGAAACATCGCCGGTAATGTAAAACTCGGAGCGTTCGGTACATCGACGTTCTCTGGCACACCAGCTTAAAAGAGGTTCTCATGCGTATTTTCGCCGCTCTTGCTTTATGTCTAGCGCTTGCTGCCTGCAGCGGCGAGAAGACCGCTTCACCCTCAACTGACAACACCGCCGACAGCGCGCCTGAAACAGCGGCTGTCGACGGTGGCGCCGAAGCTATAGATCAAAATGATGATCCGGCTTCTGGCGATGACCTTGATAAAATTGCTGAAGATTTCGTGAAACTGGCTCTCGCAGCTGGTGTCCATGACGCTGCTTTTGTTGACGCCTATAATGGCCCGGAAGAATGGGCTGAAGCGGCGAAAACTGAAGCAAGATCGCTGGAAGATCTTGAACAAGATGCTCAAGCGCTTCTCATCAGAGCATCACGAGCAAATGCTGACACTGGAAGCGTGCGCAGCTCAATGCTTGAAAAACAAACGCGCGCTGCTCTGGCGCGTATACAGATGGTGCGCGGTGACACCTTTCCTTTTGATGAGGAGACACGGTTGCTCTATGATGTTGTGGCGCCACAATATGATGTGAGCGAATTTCACAACGCGATTTCAGAAATTAATGATCTGCTGCCTGGTGATGCACCCTTGCACGAACGGGTCGATGCTTTCCGCAGCTCACTGGCGATCCCTGAAGATAAGCTTCAGGCAGTTTTTGAAGCGGCGATTGCTGAATGCCGCCGTCGAACGCTTGAGCATTATGATTTGCCGGAAGACGAAACCTTTCGCCTTGAGTTTGTCACTGACCAGCCTTGGAGTGGCTACAACTGGTATCAGGGTGGTCATGAAAGCCTGATCCAGGTCAATACAGATTTTCCGATCATGATTGACCGCGCTGTCGATCTTGGTTGCCATGAGGGGTATCCCGGTCACCACACTTGGAATGTGTTTATCGAGCGCGACCTGCTGGGAGAGAAAGGCTGGATTGAATATTCTATCTATCCACTGTTCTCACCGATGTCTGTGACGGCTGAAGGGTCCGCCAATTACGGGATTGAACTGACGTTTCCGGGCGCTGAAAAAATCGCTTTTGAGCGGGACGTGCTATTCCCACTTGCCGGGCTTGACCCAGCGGATGCGGGGAAGCTGGAAGCCTTGAATGAGGCAAGCAGTAAACTCTCCCATGCCCGTAATCATATTGCGCGTGCGTATCTCGACGAAAAAGTCGACCGGGAAGAAGCGATCCGGATGACAATGGAGTTCGGGTTGCAATCGCGTGAACGCGCTGAACAAGGCGTGCGCTTCGTTGAAACGTATCGTGGCTATGTCCTCAACTATAATATCGGCCGGGATATTGTGGCGGATTATGTCGCTCGCAAAGCCGATGGCGGCATGGATCGTTGGGAAGCATTTGAGACCTTGCTGACGACACCGCTTTCCGCCTCGGATATTCAATCGGCCAAGTAAAGGCGTTTCCGTGACACTGACAAAAATCGTCCAGAGAGTTCATCTCTGGGCGGGGCTTGTTCTCGGTATTCAGATATTTCTCTGGATGTTGAGCGGCGTTGTCATGACATGGTTCCATCTGGACCTTGTGCGCGGGGAGCGCGCAGCGTTTTCTTCGCCTGCGCCGGAACTTGATACGACCAGCTATGCTTCGCCCGGCGGCGTGATTGCACAATTAGACGGCGCCAATCGCGTTGAGTTGCGGTATTTTCGCGGGCGACCAGTCTATGAAGTCGAAAGCATGTCGGAAGCTGCATTATTTGATGCGATGACCGGTGATCGGCTCACCCCCTTGACGGAAAAAATTGCGCGGGAAGTCGCCAAATCCGATTTCGTTGGGGAGGGGAAGGTCAAACAGGTAAGGCTGCTGCATAATCCGCCAGCTGAATATAAGGGAAAAACACCGGTCTGGCGCGCTGATATTGATGACCAACTCAACACCCGCCTCTATATTTCAAGAGATACCGGCGACGTCCTTGCTCGGCGGAATGATGTATGGCGTCTCTATGATTTCTTCTGGATGCTGCACATCATGGATTTTGACGCCCGCAAGAATTTTAACAATCCGCTCGTCAAAGGGTTTTCGCTGGCAGGGTTGTTGTTCGCTTTTTCAGGATTGGTCATGCTGGTGACAAAGCCTTCACGACGCCAGATCGTTCAGGATGTAAAATTCATAACCGGCCGGGGTGGGCGGTCAAGCTAACAAACTAAACGGTAGTGTCTCAGTTTGAATTAGGGATGTCTGCGTCCAGACTGAAATCGACCTACACCGCCACCGAATGAAACGATGGCTATTGGATCAAAGTGGTTATTCCGAACTGGACATGCTCGTGCTATATCCTTCGGATATGATTAAAGATTTGCATCTGTTTATTTTGCTCGCACTGTGCACGGGGCTATTGGGGTGTACTCCAACTCCGTCTGACATTCCTAGGGATGCTGAGCGCCTTTGGTCACTGAAAGGAAATTACCGTTGGGAGTGGAATAGAAACCTAGAGCATGGGTGCGTTGCGTGGGTTGCGAAAGAATCCTATGCGGTTGTTTATGTATTTGTTGATGCTCAGTGTGATAGTGCGCGCGACTCGACATTCTTTAAAGACAAGATGGGCGTAGACTATTCTTCATTCTCAGATCAGTTGTTATTTATGGGCTATTCTTCGTGGAAGCCAGATTATTCGCGTGATTCAATAAAAGATGAGAACGGCAAATCTATAGGTTGGCCGGAACGTTGTCCGTACTCGGTTTCTCAGTCACAAATTGATGCATTGCGGGTCGTTTTGACTGAGGCCTTAGAGGTTACGGTTACAGACGGTGAACAGCGAATACTGAATCGTGTAGATAAGCGCTTATCGGAAACAGACGGGTCTGCACTGCGCGTTTCATATCTTGGGTGCGTCGACGTCACAAATGATCGAGCGAGGCGCGAAACAGGGGAAATCGTTGATCTATGGGGCGATAATTTGCAGAGCGATTAATGTCAGCTTTTGCCGAAACCATGCCTATCGAGGCGTGGCGGTTGATGGGCATGTAATTTGGGGTCAGCCGGCCAATCAAGCTTCAGACTAAGATCTACCCAGTAAACCAAAATTACGCGCAATAAAAAAGCGCCGGGCAAAACCGCGGCGCTCGATCATTTAATGTTGCTTGAACTAGAAGCCGAAATAGATTGGCTCGGGACCAACTGGGTCCTTTTTGGCTGATTGCTCTGGCTCGGAATCTTCGTCCTTAGTCGCAGCTTCAGCTTCACACTCATCTTTTTTTGCGTAGGAGTAAGGAGGCTCGTCTGTTTCTTCTGGCGTGGCTGCAGTCAAAGAAGTGATCGCCGTCGTAAGTGACATACTGGTCTGCTTGATGAGGAAGCCTAGTACGCCATCAACTTTCTTGGATGTGCGTTTTTCAGTGGTTTCCTCAATGGATAAAGAACCTGTCAGCGGCGCGGCAGCGCCAAAGCTAACACTTATCGCAAAAGCTGCTGATAAGGCGATCATGGATTTTAGCATAAACGTCTCTCCTGCCGCATATATGCCAGCGAAATGCGCCTCATGGCAAGGCGCGCGCCGCTATGGAATGCGCTCATTTCCTTACTAAGACGTAATCATTCCTAATAAATAGACAAGGCGCGCGCATTCTCACGGCAATTTGAGCATGCTGCAGTGCGGTAGGCGCGCCGCCCTGTCCTTTTTGGCTTATTTTATCGCGTCTAGGGGCGGCACGTACTCTGCGCCAAGCGCTTCAGCCACGGCTTTGTAGGTGATGGCTCCGCGATGGGTGTTGAGGCCATTGCGCAGGTGCTTGTCTTCACGCAGTGCATCAAGGCCCTTATTCGCCAGCATTAACCCATATTGCAGCGTTGCATTGTTCAATGCGTGTGAAGATGTCAGCGGCACAGCGCCCGGCATATTCGCAACGCAATAGTGAAGAACATCATCGACGACATAGGTCGGGTCGGCATGGGTCGTGGCTTTTGAGGTTTCAAAACAGCCGCCCTGATCGATAGCGACATCAACCAGCACCGCGCCTTCTTTCATGCCCTTCAGCATTTCACGGGTCACGAGCTTTGGTGCGCTGGCCCCAGGAATAAGAACAGCGCCGACGACGACGTCTGCATTGTCGGTTTCTTCGTCCAGTGCTTCGAAAGTTGAGTAGCGTGTTTTTGCACGACCGTTAAACATATCATCAAGCTCGGCCATGCGGCGCTGGCTGCGATCAAGGATAACAACATCGGCGCCCAGGCCGACGGCCATGCGCGCTGCGTGCGTACCGACGACACCGCCGCCGATGACAACAACCTTCGCCGGCAAAACGCCCGGTACGCCGCCCATCAACAAGCCACGACCGCCCTGGTGTGCGGTGAGAGCATATGCTGCGGCCTGAATGGAAAGACGACCGGCAACTTCACTCATTGGCGCCAGCAAGGGTAAGCCGCCAAACGGATCTGTGACTGTTTCATAGGCGATCGCCGTCACGCCGGATTCCAGCAAGCCGCGTGTCTGGTCAGGATCAGGGGCGAGGTGGAGGTAGGTATAAAGCAGTTGGCCTTCGCGCAGTTGAACCCACTCGTTGGTCTGCGGTTCTTTCACCTTCACGATCATGTCGCTTTCGGCAAAAACAGTCTTCGCATCCGGGGCAATTTTAGCGCCCGCAGCTTCATAATCGGCGTCGCTGACTTTAATGCCCGCGCCGGCGCCAGTTTGAACCAGCACTTCATGGCCATTAGCGACATACTCGCGAACGCTGCCTGGGACGAGGCCCACGCGATACTCGTGATTTTTAATTTCCTTTGGAACACCAACGCGCATGATTTTCTCCCTATTTGAAAATTTATAAAATTATATTCGTATTTTAGGAGATATTATTGATATTTTTTCATGAAACTCTAATAATTATGAACAACATCCAGTAAATTAGCGAAAACAAGAACTGGATTCGACCGGATGGATGATTTCGACGCTGCGATCTTGAATGTCCTTCAAGAGGATGGACAGACGCCTTTTTCCGATCTGGGAGAGCAGGTCGGGCTGTCGCCGTCCGCCTGTCACAAGCGGGTCAAAGACCTGAAGGCCGCCGGCGTGATTACCCAGCATGTGGCGCTGGTGGATGAACGAAAGGTCGGGCTTGAGACATCGGTTTTCGTTCAGGCGACATTGAAGAACCAGCAACAGGCGACGTTGACTGCTTTTGAAGAGGCGGTAAGCCGCCATCGTGAGATTATGGAATGTTATCTGATGTCGGGTCTGTCGGATTATCTGTTGCGGATACTTTGTCGTGACGGCGCAGACTATGAACGTATCCATGCGGACATTCTAACGCGATTGCCGGGCGTTGATCGGGTAATCACAAATTTTTCGATCCGCAAAGTCTTGCGTCGCACTGCCGTGCCACTCTGATAAAAAAATATGATGGATAAAAGTTTCTCATAAACCATAATAAGCCGACAATGCGAATAAATTTTGCGTTAACGGATTAAAGCGCTCGCAATCACTCAGGGTCATTATGGTCTGGCATTTAGTCAGGAGAGCCACGATGTTGAGCATTGCGCGTGTTGAAATTCCAGCTCCCATAGAGACCCACTTAAAACGCGCGGCGGAGTATTCCGATAACGTGAATGATTACGCGCGCGAAGATTTGATCGGGTTTAACCGTCCGATCGCCG
>BQJH01000149.1 GCA_021604605.1 Hyphococcus sp. | reverse complement strand
GCCGGATTTGAGCGTAATTGTCCCTTCACCTTCCATTTCTTTCAGCAGCATCCGCAATTGCGCACGCGCCTGTCCCTTCACTCCAAAAGCACGGGTAATATCCCGCCGGACGATTTCACCGTCACTGTTCTCGATGAAAGTGAGAATGTCGCTTTTTGAGGGGATTGCTGAAAGTCGATCGGAGTTGGCGGGGGGCGCAGATTTACGGGGCGCAGATTTTCGGGACAAGGGATGCTTTCGTGAAATAGTTTAACCGATGCACCTCATAACAGGTTCATGCGCCGCGGGGTAGGGGCGCCCTAAAGCCCAACTCCAAGGGGGTTTCTCGGCCGATTATTCACGAGGATTTCGTAATGCAGGTGAACCGCTGTCGCGTTTCCCGTTCGCCCTGTATAGCCGATAATCTGGCCTTTGCGCACGCGGGCGCCCTTACGCAGTCCACTGGTGTAAGAAGATAAATGCGCATAGCGGGTTTGAACATTGCCATTGTGCCGGATAAGCACTGTCTGCCCATAGCCTCTCAGCGTTTGCACAGATTCGACGACGCCATCACCGCCCGCAAGAACTTGGGTGGAAGTGCGTGTGAACAAATCGACCCCTTTATGGAATTTTCCAGCGCGACTTTTGCGCGGGCCAAACCCGGAGGAAACACAAGCCATTACGGGCGCCCGCATTAAGGATGCGCCGGACACATTGGTGATCGGTTGATAATTAGCGATGCGCCCTGACCGGTCCGTGTGCGGTGCGTTTGAAACATTCATACCAGGGCAAACAGAAAGAGAAGCGCTGCCTCGATGATGGTGTGCCTCCGGATATGCTTTTCTTGATGTATGGTTTGAACTGGGCGCGGAGGCGCAGGCGGCGAGAGAAATTGCTAAAACAAACCCAAAAAGAGGTTTTACAAACCGCATCACTTACACAACTCAGTCAACAAACTAGAATGCGTGTTAAATAATGCGCTTTTGATGCCGAGAAGTTAAGTTAAAAGCTCGAATTGTCGATAATGCCGCTAAGTCGTTGCTTTCTTTGAGGCAGCTTTCTTTTTTGTTGCTTTCTTGGCGACCGTTTTTTTCGTGGCGGTTTTCTTTGCCGCTTTCTTTTTCGCAGTCTTTTTTGCGGCTTTCTTCTTGGTCGCCTTTTTCTTTGTGGCTTTCTTTTTGCGCGGCTTTTTCTTTTCTTTTTCTACGATCAATTCAAGTGCGCGTTCAAGGCTAATCGTATCAGGCTCTAAACCGGCGGGCAGGGTGGCGTTGGTTTTCTGGTGTTTAATATAAGGCCCGTAGCGCCCGTCCATGACATTGACTGGATCACCAGTTTCTGGGTGGGCGCCCAGTTCTTTCAGGGGGGTGGCCGCTTTGCGTCCGCGCGGGTTCGCAATCTTCTCTGCGATCAGAGTGACGGCGCGGTTCAAACCAACTTCAAAAACTTCATCAACAGTGGGCAGGTTTGCATAGGTTTTGCCGTGTTTGACGAACGGTCCATAACGGCCCAGTCCAGCAGTAATCATCTCACCATCTTCCGGATGCGGACCTACATCGCGCGGCAGGGATAAGAGCATGAGGGCTTTTTCAAGGTCAACGCTTGAAACATCCCAGCCTTTGGGAATGCCCGCGCGTTTTGGTTTTTCCTTGGAGTCTTTTTCCTGCTCGCCGATTTGCAGGTAAGGCCCGAAGCGACCAACTTTCAGGGTGATATCGAGACCGGTTTCAGGGTCTTGTCCTAAAATCTTGTCGCTGTTTTCTGCGCCGTCTTCGCCTTCACCAAGCGCTGATAGCTGGCGCGTATATTTACAATCGGGGTAATTGGCACAGCCGATGAAAGCACCATAACGTCCTGTTTTCAGTGACAATTGGCCATCTTCGCAGGAAGGGCAGGCGCGCGGATCAGAGCCGTCTTCTTTCTTCGGAAATATCAATGGACCGAGTGAAATGTTCAACGCGTCGAGAACTTCCGAGATGCGTAATTCACCAATGTCTTCGACGGAGGCGTGAAATTCGGACCAGAAGTTTTTGAGAAAAACTTTCCAGTCGGCGTCGCCGGCGGAAATCTCGTCGAGTGTTTCTTCAAGGTCAGCGGTAAAATCATATTCCACATATTTGCGGAAATAATTTTCCAGAAATGCGACAACGATCCTCCCTTTGGAGTCAGGGATAAACCGGTTGCGATCCATAGTGACATACCCGCGATCGCGCAGAACTGTCAGGATTGAAGCATAGGTAGAGGGTCGGCCAATGCCCAGCTCTTCCAATTTTTTAACCAGACTCGCCTCGGAATAGCGCGGCGGCGGCTGAGTGAAATGCTGATCAGCTTTTACGTCTGACGCAGAAGCGGATGCCCCGGCAGTCAATTTCGGCAACACGCCGCCGGCGTCGTCGCCATCTGTATCGTCCTGGCCTTCTTCATATAGGGTCAAGAAGCCGTCAAAGAGGATGACTGAACCAGTCGCGCGCAGGCCGGTCTTTTTGTCTTTAGACAGAAGATCGATTGTTGTGTTTTCAAGTCGCGCAGATTCCATCTGGCTCGCCATCGTGCGTTTCCAGATTAGCTCATAAAGTTTGAACTGATCTGTATCGAGACCGCGAATTTTGTCAGGCGAGCGCGAGAACGAGGTTGGGCGAATACATTCGTGCGCTTCCTGTGCGTTCTTGGCTTTGGATTTATAAACGCGAGGACTATCAGGCAGATATTTATCGCCAAATTGCGATCCAACAGCACGGCGGGCGTCTTTCAATGCCTCAGGCGCCATATCGATGCCATCTGTACGCATATAGGTAATAAGACCGGTGGTTTCGCCGCCAATGTCAATGCCTTCATACAAGCCCTGCGCCGTGCGCATGGTCCGCTGGGCGTTAAAGCCGAGCTTTCTGGCAGCTTCCTGCTGAAGCGTTGACGTTGTGAAGGGCGGCGGCGGGTTTCGCCGGGCTGGTTTTGCTTCAACGGCGTCTACTGTAAAGCTCGCTGTTTCTACTGCTTTTTTAGCTGCGAGCGCCAATTCTTCATTGTTCAACGTGAATTTTTTTAACTTTTCACCCTCGTGAATGGTCATGCGGGCTTCAAAGGGCGCGCTGTCGCCGCTTACAGCTTGTGCTTTGACCGACCAGTATTCTTCAGCGATGAAAGTTTCAATTTCCAATTCGCGATCGCAAATGATCCGTAGAGCGACTGATTGCACCCGGCCAGCTGATCTGGCGCCTGGCAGTTTTCTCCAGAGCACCGGAGAGAGTGTGAACCCGACCAGGTAGTCTAATGCACGGCGCGCCAGGTATGCATCGACAAGAAATTGATCGACTTCACGCGGCTGGGCCATCGCTTCCTGAACAGAGGCTTTCGTAATCGAGTTAAAAGCGACCCGGTCAATACGAATGCCTTTCAGGGCTTTTTTCTGTTCCAGCGCTTCAAGCAAGTGCCAGGAAATCGCTTCGCCCTCTCTATCAGGGTCGGTTGCGAGGACAAGGCGGTCGGCATTTTTAACGGCGCTGGCAATTTCGTTGACGCGCTTTTTTGATGCCGCGTCGAGCTCCCAGATCATTGCAAAGTCATTTTCCGGATCGACAGAGCCGTCTTTTGACGGCAGGTCCCGGATGTGCCCGTAGGACGCCAGCACGGTAAAGCCCGGGCCCAGATACTTGTTGATGGTTTTCGCTTTGGACGGCGATTCCACAATGACGACTTGCATGGGCAAACTACTCCGGACAGGGCGTCTCGACGTGTTTGTCTGATCGCCAGTTGGGGCGGGTTAATGCGTTGGGCTTACCGGCTCTGTCAACTCCGGCGATCATTTCCATGCAACTAATAAGTAAAAATTGATGATAGTATGTTTACCATAGGTTGTGTATAATAGTCATTACACCTTGTTGAGGGTTGTGCCGGATGTATCTGAAAGCCATGCAAAAACAACATATTATGCCTATGACCAATGCATCTGATGAGCAAACGAAGCAAAAAGTGGCCGCTTATATTGCTGAATTGACGGCAGAATTGGAACACATGGCCAAAGCGCAGGAAATTGAACTTCTGGGAAAAATTCTGGCCCTTGCCAGCGAAGAAGCCCGGCGCGCGGCTATAGAAGGCTAGTCGGAGGAGGCGTCAGCGCTCAGAGAAAAACGTCCGCCGGCATGTTCTTCCGCCTCACCCATTAGAACCAGATCGAGGAGCGCATCGGCGACCAAGCCCGTTGGCGCATCTACTTCCCGAAGGATTTCATCGCGGTGAAGGGGAGTGAAGCTCAAAAGCTCCAGAAGCTGTTTGCGCAAGCTGAGTAATTTCGCTGGATCAGGCTCTTCCATCTGGCCGACCCCGTCCCAATCAAACCAGTCTGATCCTTGGTCGGCGATGCTACGGTTTTGTTCCGCGAGAACCTGGAGGACGTCTTCGGCTGTTTCCACCAGCGTGGCGCCATTGCGAATGAGCCCGTTAGCGCCCTGACAACGCGGATCAAGGGGAGAGCCGGGAACGGCGAAAACTTCCCTTCCTTGCTCAAGAGCAAATCGCGATGTGATCAACGTGCCAGATCGCGCCGCCGCTTCAACGACGATAACACCGCGCGAAAGACCGGAGATTAAGCGGTTGCGTTTTGGGAAGTCGCGTCCTGTTGGGCGATAGCCCATTGGTTGCTCGGAAATTATGGCGCCTTCTTTCGCGATGCGGGCTGTCAACTTATCATGTTCAGGCGGGTAGATGACATCAGCGCCGCCTGCGACGACGGCGATCGTACCGGTTGCGAGGGCTGCATCATGGGCGGCCCCGTCTATGCCGCGCGCCAGGCCGGATGTTACAACAACGTCGGCGGCGCCAAGGTCGCTTGCGAGCTGTCGTGCAATTTTGCGACCCACGCCCGAAGCGTTGCGGGCGCCAATAATCGCAACAGAAGGTTTTTCAAATAATGCAGTGTGCCCCCGAACAAACAGTAAGGGCGGGCAATCGGGGATCGCTTTTAAGGCGTTTGGATAGTCGTCTTCACAAGAGGCGATGACGCGCGCGCCGTGACGCTCGGCGTTTGCTATTTCACTTTTTGCTTTGGATCGATCGCCAGCGCGCAATGGTGTCCGGCGTCCTGCTTTGTTTGATAGTGCTGGCAGCGCGGACAGCGCGTCAGCAGCGGAACCATATTTTGCGAGCAGCCGATGAAACGTAATAGGACCAATTGACGGCGTGCGGATCAGTTGCAGCCAATCAAGTTTCTGGCTATCGTTAAGCGCTGGCATTAGCGGTTTCTTTTTTGTCGCCGATTTTAGGTTCTTCGTTGCGGACCAACCGTTTGATATTTTCCTTATGACGAATGAAGATCAAAAGCGTCATGACCATCGCGGCGGCGGCAAAGGTTGGCTTGCCTAATGTGTAAAAAACTAAAGGCGCGGCGGCGGCGGCGATCAATGCTGACAAGGAAGAATATTTGCTGACAAAGGCTGTCGCGAGCCATGTGCCGGCAGCGAAAATCCCAGCAGGAAAGGAAAGGGCGAACAGCGTGCCCATAAAAGTCGCAACGCCTTTGCCGCCATTGAACTTCAACCACACGGGATAACAATGCCCGAGGAACGCAGCAGCGCCGGCGATCTCCGGACGCCAACCCATGGCATAGGCAATGCCGACAGCGATGGCGCCTTTGCCCCCGTCCAGTAAGAGCGTGGCAAGCGCCAAATCTTTCCGGCCGGTACGCAAGACATTGGTTGCACCGATATTGCCCGACCCGATTGTTCTAATATCGCCAAGACCAGCCGCTTTGGTGATGACAAGGCCAAACGGGATAGAGCCAAGGAGATAACCGAGTAAAAGCGGTAGTAGATAATCCATATTATTCTCCCCGTGTTACGAAGGCGTCGAGACACGCCATGCGCATGGCGACGCCGTAAAAGACCTGACGCAAGATCAAAGAGCGGTCTGGATCATCTGCGAGGGCGCCGTCAATCTCTACGCCTCGGTTCATCGGGCCAGGGTGCATGATCTTCGCATCCGGTTTGGCAAGCTTGATTGTGTCGTGGCTGAGGCCAAATTTTTCATAATAGCCTTGGGCGGCGTCAGCGCCGCCATCGCCCATCCGTTCAAACTGCATACGTAGCCCCATCACGACATCAGCATTCGCAATGCCATCAGCGAGACTGCCGTAGCGTTCAACATCCGCAAACTGATTATTATCTGGCATTAGGTCGGCAGGGCCGACAAAACGAACCTTCGCGCCAAGTTTTTGAAAGAGCGTCGTATCTGATCCGGCGACGCGGGAATGTTTGATGTCGCCACAAATAGCAATTGTGAGACCTTCGATGGTTTCAAACTCCGAGAGAATTGCCGCCGCATCGAGAAGCGCTTGTGTCGGATGCTCAAAAGCGCCGGCGCCGCCATTCATGACGACGCAGTTTAATATTTCACTGAGCTTTTGATGCAGGCCTTCTTCTTTAGCGCGCACGATCATCACATCTGCGCCCATAGCGGCGAGGGTCTGGGCGGTATCAACAAGGCTTTCGCCCTTATGGATAGACGACGCTGAGACCGGAACGTTGATGACATCGGCGCCAAGCTTCTTCCCGGCAAGCTCAAAGGAAAGATTGGTCCTTGTCGAATCTTCAAAGAAGAGATTGATTTGCGTTCGTCCAGCCAGACGCCCTGGGGCGGGATCTGAGCGTTGTAAAAAACCTGCGTAATATGTGGCGAGGTTTAACAGGAAGGTAATTTCATCAATGCTGAGGTCGTCAACACTAATCAGTCGGCGCGAGGAAAAAGCGCCGCTGGGCGGGGAGGGGCGAGATGCAGGTGTCATTAAAGCTGACCGTATAAGGCCGTACGAATGTCTCTGCAATGCCTGATGATTAGCGGTCCGAGAGTTTTCAGCTTTTTGGCTTCGGTGCCATCAACCACATTACGCCCGCCGTAATAATTGCAATGTCTATCAGAAACATCAACGGTAAGGCAATTGGCCCGCCATTAGAAAGATAGTTGGAGCCGCCAAGGGCGAGGCCAACAGCGCAAACAACGACAGCCGCGAGGATGGCGTTGCGGCTATGGGTTTTTGAACCGTCATTGGTGTCGGCCCGGACGTAAAAACTGAGCCCTACATATAAGATGCCGAAAATGGTCAGCGGAAGAGCAAGGCCGGGCGCCGCGCCTAACAGCGCAACCGTTAAATGGAAAATGCCGGTGAGCAATAATAGCCCGATGATGAGATGGCGTAATGTTTGCGGTTTCATGAATTTAGTCCCCTAATCCTGTCGATAGCGCCCTGCAGTATAAAGCTAGCCGCCATTTCGTCGATTACGTCAGCGCGTTTTGCCCGACTTGTGTCCAGGGCGATGAGATCGCGCTCCATGGCGGCGGTGGAGAGGCGCTCATCCCAGAACGCCACCGGCAAGGGCAACAGGCGCGGCAGGTTGCGAGCGAAGGCGCGCGTCGACTGGGCGCGGGGGCCTTCTGTCCCGTCCATATTGAGGGGCAGGCCAAGGATTAAGCCGACGACATTGCGTTCCGTCGCCAGCATGCCAAGCCGTTCAACATCAGGTGTAAACTTCTTCCGGCGAATGGTCTCGACGGGGGTTG
>BQJH01000148.1 GCA_021604605.1 Hyphococcus sp. | reverse complement strand
GATCATCGCCAAAGCGTTTGGGTGTGATCAGTTTGACCTCAGCAATTTCCAGCGAAATGACATCCATAAATATGGCTTTCTTTTTGGGGCCCTTTGAGATGATGGCGCTCAAGCTTTCGATATCAGCCTAATGGCAAGCGTAAGGCAGTTCCACAAGCCCCGAATCCGGTCAAAAGGGGAGGTGATTTCCCCATTTTCTGAAAATCGGTGGAAAAGTCGCAACTACTATATCTTGCGCTTGGCCATAAACTGGGCGCAATATAAAGTGTTCGCGATCGCCATTGGCGGTCTTTTTATTGATGAGGAATTTGCCCGATGCTCGACGACCAGCCTTCTTCCAGCGAAACGACCCTGTCTCTGCCTGGCCTTTTGACCCCGTCTGTAGGCTACAAGCCGTTTCGTTACCCGTGGGCCTATGATTTCTGGAAGCGTCAGCAGCAGGTCCACTGGATGCCGGAAGAAATTCCGCTGGGCGAGGACTGCAAGGATTGGGCGAATAATCTGTCCGATGGCGAACGCAATCTCCTGACTCAGATTTTCCGCTTCTTCACGCAAGGCGATATCGAGGTTAATGACAACTACATGGAACACTATGCGCGGGTGTTCAAACCGGTTGAAGTCAAGATGATGCTGTCGGCGTTCTCTAATATGGAAACCGTTCATATCGCCGCCTATGCGTTGCTCCTGGAAACGGTCGGGATGCCGGATTCAGAATTTTCCGCGTTCATGGAATATGAATCCATGGCGGCGAAACATAATTTCATTCAACAGTTTGGTACGGATACGAACGAAGATATTGCCCGCTCGATCGCCATGTTTGGCGGCTTTACAGAAGGTCTGCAGCTTTTTGCCTCCTTCGCGATGCTGATGAATTTCCCACGCTTTAACAAGATGAAAGGCATGGGCCAGATCGTGACATGGTCGATCCGCGATGAGTCGCTTCACTGCGAAGGCATGATCAAAATGTTCCACGCTTTCGCGAAAGAAACCGGTTGCGTCACGCAAAGCGTCAAAGATGACATCATCGATTGCTGCAAAACGGTTGTAGGCCTTGAAGACAAGTTTATTGACCTTGCCTTTGAGATGGGCCCGGTCGAAGGCATGACCGCCGACGACATCAAACAATATATCCGCTACATCGCCGACTGGCGTCTCGATCAGCTGGACTTGCCGAAACTTTACGGCGTTGAGAAGCACCCGCTGCCATGGCTGACAGAAATCCTGAATGGCGTTGAGCACGCCAACTTCTTTGAGGCGCGCGCCACCGAATATTCCAAAGGCGCCACCCGCGGCGAATGGCACGGCTCCGAAGGCGTCTGGTCGAATTTCGACACGATGATGGAAAAGCGGAAGGCGACTGTTGGGTAAGTCGGTTCGCGAGTAAATAAATTAGCAATATACGACTTGGTTGTAGTCTATGATATTTTAACTATGGAGAAGCGTTGATGTTTGAAAAGATAACGCTTCGAAATAGCGAATTTGGAGGCGCTGTTACAGCAGGACATATTGCAGAGGCCCTTTTATATCATCAAAATATCCACCTGCTATTAAATCGTGGCTCAATCACGGACTTGTCTAAGTCGCTTGGCTCAGAGCTTTTTCTGGAGCTTCTTGAGAGGCCAGAAGTCGCGGTTACTTACATAGAACAAATAATAGGTACGCATACAAATAATAATGGCCTCCTACCGGTATATGACTGGGGTTTTGTTGAAGTTATAGGAGATCAAGATAGAGGGCGCATCTCTAGACTAGATAGAATTGCTGACCTCTTTCAGGGGGCAGGTTTAAGTCGGGGGCAATCTAAAAAAGCCGCTCGTCGCTTCCTTAAAGTCGCAGAAGTTAAAAGTTTTTCTGGCGATCATTTTGTTGAGGGTGGTATTGCACAAGCAGCAAGGTTGGAATCTGAAGATTTAAAATTTTTCAAACAAGCGCTCTCACTGTCACTAGCTAATGAGCTTGAACAACTTGAGTTCGCTTCAGATTTTGAGTTCGATATATATCGCATTTCAAGTGGTTTTGTTATTTCCGATAACGTTGACTGGGTAGCTGTTAACGATCGTCGAAATTTGCTAAAAAGTGGTCGTGATGACATCACGCGGGCTCACCTTGTTTCCTCATTTGTTGAGGCTATTGCTGATCTTCATATCTCATCTCACTATGGGGGTGAGTATATATCCGTAGAAGCATCATCAAAAATAGCTCGTCTCAAATATGCTCGGCTTTTAAATAGGCTAGGGCGTGATACTGACGCGATATCGGAATTTCAAGATGCTGAATTGGATAACGGTCGAGCTATACGAAATTGTATAAATTCCGGGGACCGAACGTTTGCCGAATTTCTGAGAATTATTGACAAAAGGGATGCAGAAAAATTCAAAGGATTTTGGGCTGGTGTGAATCCCGATGCGAACGCTCTTAAGGAATATTATGAAGAAAACTCTCGCCAGGGTTGGATCACTTCACTTCCTAGTACAGTTTTAAGAGTGGCTATATGTACCACTGTGGGTGTTTTTAACATGCCGGCAGGGGTTGCGCTTTCTATTGCAGATGCAAGATTGACAGAAAGATTAGTTCAAGGGTGGCGGCCTCATCACTTTGTGCAAAATAGGTTAAGGCCATTTGTAAGTTGAAAAATTTTACCCCACTCACTCCACCTCATTCTCCGCAAAGGCCCAGATTAAACTTCTTGCTTGTTCAAAGGTCTCGACTTCGCTGCGGTTAAACCACAGGCCTGTTGTTGTGAAATAGTCTGATTGTTTGTTGCGAGTTGCTTTCTTCGCTTCCATTAGTGCGCCAAACCAGCCTTCATATTGCCAATCGCTAAATCCTAAAAAGATGTTGTCACCTTCGACCTTATCGATGCGGGCGACCGCGAATTTATATTCAGTCTCTGCGTCGGGTGCGACTTCCGGCATGTTGACGATCCAGACATCGCCAACCATCGGAGAGGCGGCTGCTGCCGCGGACCGGATTTCGCGATCGGTGTCGCCTTCAAGGGATACAAAGGCGATGAGGGCAAAGACGAAAGCCGGACCAATGAAGTGCCAGAACGGTCGGCGCGCCATCGGATCAGAAATCGCTTCACCAAAATTGAGGGCGTCGCGCGCTTCGTTGCCCCATTGGGTTTGCTTGCAGTGAGTGCACGTTGTTCCCTTTTTTGCGCCAAGGGGGATCACCGGCAAAAAGAACAGATGGAAATAGCGGTAGGATTTCATCGCAACAACGGATTGTTCATTGCAGTGTGAACAAGCGCCGTTCAGCGGCCCATCTTCGCGGGGGCTTTCGGAGAAACCAAAGACAATCATGACGACCCTTCCCAATATGCGCCTTCATTGGCGTATGGGGACTATCGCTGAGGCAAGGATTGTTGGCTGTGCGCCAGCGCACAGGGATCACGAGATAATTTGTTTTGAAGCCTAATGAGCACCGTAAACCGGTTCCAGATTGCGCGCCAAAGTTCGCAATGTTGGCCGCATTTCTTCGACCATTTCCAGCGCGCCCTGGGTTAAGCGACGCAGGTTTTTCTTTGACGCGTCGTCCAGCTTGTCGGAGCCGCGCCCTTTTTCCAACCGGTAATCGAAGCGTGTGTATTTTTCACCGAGCAGATAATGCAACTGACGACCGACAGCGCGCGTCTGTCCGTCCTGAATGGCTGAGATCAGCGGTGTACGGAATTTCCCTGTTGGCGATATCCATTCAGAAAAACCCCAGTTTTTGGCTTTCTCAAAAGGGTAATTGCGGGTTTGCCGCCCTGTCCCAAGGGAGATCACGTGAAGGTCTTCACCGGGGAAGAGGCGCATCGCTTCCGCCGTTGCCGCCATTGCGGGATCGTTCAGAAAAACGCCGCCATCAATGGCCGTCCAGTGTAAGGAGCGATCCGGGTTTTCGATCATGTGCGGTGGGAAAAATGTTGGCGCCGCCGATGAGCCTTGAACGGCGTCGCGCACTTTGATCATCGCAAAGCGATCTCCGTCTTCGCGATTGGCGTATGCCGGGCCGCCTCGAAAGAGAACCGTGTCGCGCGGGTCGATTGAGTAAGCCGGGATCATCAAATTGCGCCGGGCGCTGGCGAACACGACATCGCCGAACTGTTCCTGCAGGACGGTCCGGAGGCCATCGGGCTGATAAAGCGGCCCGAATAATTGCGGCAATCGTCCGAGAAGCGGCAGGCTTGTAAAGAATTTTTGTGGGAAAATACGCCCGACATTCGCCTCAAATCGTTGCCGAATTTGTGCGGGTGTGGGCGCCTGCCCTCCATCTGCGGAAGGGAGCGCCAGTGCGGCGGCGATCAGCGAGCCGCTGGATGTCCCGGCGATCAGGTCGAAACACTCACTGACCGAACATGATTTGCCCGCCGCTTTAAATTCGCCGTCAAGGGCGTCCAGGACAATCGTCGCCACGAGCCCGCGAACACCGCCGCCATCAATCGATAATATATGCCGCATTCCGGTTTTCTCCCTGACAGATTTTGACCCCGGGGACCCTGCTTGAGGTGTGGACAAGCTTCCCGCACAGCGCCATATTCCGCTGAAAGTTGTGCGCAAATCAAATCACGAGTTGAAAAGGCCCGATATGTCAAACGATCCGGAACGCATCACCATCCTTGCCCGCGAATTCACAGCCGCTGCTCTGGAGTTTCACCGCGGTAAAATGGCTGAAAAGGGCTACCGGATGGAAGGCTCGATCACACCGCGCAATTTCAAGATGATTGAGGGCATGGACGCACCGAAAGACATGTTTGACGGCGAGCCTCTTTTTGCGGTGACGTTTGTCAAAAAAGACTAAGCGTTTACCCTTAGAAATGACGAAGCTGGACATCTACTGGTCGTTTCGCAGCCCTTATTCCTATCTGGCGATCGACCGACTTGTAGAGATCAAGCGTGATTTTAATGTCGATATCGGTTTTCGCCCTGTGCGTCCGCTGGTGATGCGCGAGTCTGATTTTTTTGAAAAAGGGCGAGCGCAATTTCTCCCCTATCTTTTTCAGGATGTCCCGCGTGAAGCAGAACGGTTAGGTCTTAGCTTCAGTCTTCCAAACCCTGATCCTGTCGACATGGATATGGTCAACGGTATGGTTGCGCCAGATCAACCGATTTTAGACAAGGTTATGGGGCTGGCCATTGCGGCGACAAAAGCTGGAAGCGGTCTGGAGTTTGCGCAAGCGGTCAGCCGATCGATTTGGGGCGGCACAACGAACTGGCATGAAGATGAAGTCTTGGCCGCAACCTTGAACGCATCTGGTCTCAGCCTACAACCATTGGCAAAATGGTCGGCGTCAAGCAGTGCGACGATTGAACAAGTCATCGCCGAGAACGAAGCGGCACAACTCAAACATCATTGGGGCGTGCCCCTGATGGTTTTGGATACGGAGCCATTCTTCGGTCAGGATCGGATTGAGGCGTTGATCTGGCGGATGGATAAACAGGGTTTGCGTCGAGGATGATTTCTATTGGGTGCTTACTTATCGCCCGCAGCAACCCGCTCAAGATATTGTCCGTAGTCGGTTTTCAAAAGTGGTTTTGCCAGTTCTTTCAGCGCTGCGGCGTCAATATATCCAAGGCGAAACGCAATCTCCTCAAGGCAGGCGATTTTTAAACCCTGACGCTGTTCAATTGTTTGCACAAAATGCGCAGCTTCAAGAAGGGAGTTATGTGTACCGGTATCCAGCCATGCGAAACCGCGTCCCATAATATGGGCGCGCAACGCGCCGTCATTCATATACATTTCATTGAGGGTTGTAATTTCCAACTCGCCACGGGCGGAAGGTTTTACTTTTCGTGCGCGCTCGCAAACTGTCTCATCATAGAAATATAAACCTGTCGCTGCGTATTTTGATTTTGGCGTTTGAGGTTTTTCTTCGATGGATAAAACCTGATTGTTGGCGCCAAACTCAATCACGCCATAGCGTTCAGGGTCACTAACCTGATATCCAAAGATCTCGGCGCCGCTTTTAATGGCGCTCGCTTTTGACAACATTTCCGCCAGCCCGTGGCCGTAAAAAATATTGTCTCCCAACACGAGAGCGCACTTGTCACCAGCGATAAAGTCTTCGCCGATAATGAATGCCTGAGCGAGACCTTCCGGCTTTGGTTGCTCGGCATACTGAAAGCGAACACCAAGGTCGGCGCCGTCGCCCAGAAGGCGTTCAAACGATCCACGGTCTTCTGGCGTGGTGATGATGAGAATATCTTTTATCCCGGCCAGCATGAGCGTGCTGAGCGGATAATAAATCATGGGCTTGTCATAGATCGGCAAGAGCTGTTTTGACGTGCTGCGTGTTACAGGATGAAGGCGCGTACCGGAGCCGCCTGCTAGAACAATGCCTTTCATCTCTTATTTTCTCCAACATTCTGCGCTCTGGTGATGCGCTTATTTCTGAGGCCCAATTGTTTAAATATACCTAGCCGCGCCGCCTCACTCACACCACAAAAATATAGTCTATCAGGCGTTGACGCGGGATTAATCGCGTAGACCCCAATGAGATATAGCTTTATGACAGTGGGGAATTGTGGAGAAAAGGAGGGGCCTTATGAAGCGCTCATTATTAATAGGCGGGTTGATGCTGGCGGCTGTGGGGTGTGCGACTGTTTCTCCTCGAGTGGCGATCAAAGACCGCTTTGTCGAGTTTGGCTTGTCTCAGGAACGCGCCTCATGTCTGGCGGATGAGTTGGATCAGCGCCTTGACCGAAACGACCTTCAGGATGTGGCTGACTATGTCGGAGGCTTAAACGCTGCTGACAGCGCCGGGGCGGCTTTGGATGCACTATTGAGTATTGAAAACCCACGCGCGACATCCGCGATTGCGGCGGCTGGTTTGTCTTGCGCATTCAGTAGTTGATCAGTCTTAGCAGTGACACGCGTTAAGGGCGGAAGAATATGATCTGGTCAGATGACCGTGTTGCAAATGCAGCTGGTGTGCTGGACGAGCGTTTTGGTTCTGTTGGCGATGCGTTTGTAGAAAACTTTGCCGACGGCCTTGAGCTTGGCGCCTGTTTTGCCGTGATGATTGACGGTGAGTTGGTTGTCGATATTCGTGGCGGCCATGCCGACAAAGCAAAAGAAACTCCCTGGACGGAAGATACGATTGCCTGCATTTTTTCCAGCGGGAAAGCTGTTCTTTCTCTGTTGGTTGCACAAGCGGTCAGTGATGGGGCGATGAATTATGACTGCCCGGTTGCCGAATACTGGGCTGAATTTGCGCAAAATGGCAAAGTCGATATTACAGTGGCTGAACTGCTCTCGCATCAGGCGGGTCTTTGCGCCATTGCCGAAGAGATGTCCCCAGAAACCTGGCTTGATTGGGATGCGATTACTGGCCGCCTCGCAGCCATGGCCCCCATGTGGGAGCCCTGTACCGCCAATGGGTATCACCCGCAAACTTTTGGATTTCTGGCGGGGGAACTTCTGCGGCGGACCACTGGTAAGTCAGTAAAGACCCTGCTTGCCGATTGTAACGCCCGCTATGACACGCAAATTTTTTGCGGGATGAGTGAGGCGCAAATTGCAAGGGCTGCTTTTATGCCCAAGCCGCCCAAAGCGCCGGACC
>BQJH01000147.1 GCA_021604605.1 Hyphococcus sp. | reverse complement strand
GGATTGACGCCTCAGTAAATCCGGCGACGGGGCGTGAAATTGAAAACGCAATCCTAACCCGCGCTCGCCAACTAAGGCTAAACGTAATCGACGAATAAGCGCCCGTTCTGAACGATGAGATCAACAAACGGCGCTTTTTCGGCGCCGTTTTTTCTTGCATGAAAGACCTTGAGACATGTCCCGCTACAACCCCAAAGAAGCTGAACCCAAATGGCAAGCGCGTTGGAACGCCGCCGGTTCTTTCAATGCTGACGCCGCCGCCAAAGACGCGCAAAAATACTACGTGCTTGAGATGTTTCCCTACCCGTCCGGGCGCATCCATATCGGCCACGTGCGCAATTACGCCATGGGTGATGTTATTGCCCGTTACAAAAAAGCGTGCGGATTTAGCGTCCTGCATCCGATGGGGTGGGACGCATTCGGGATGCCAGCGGAAAACGCCGCGATGCAAACCGGTTCACACCCACGCGATTGGACCTACGCCAATATCGATACGATGCGCGGCCAGCTAAAACAGATGGGCCTTGCGATAGACTGGAGCCGTGAATTCGCCACCAGCGACCCGGAGTACTACCACCATCAACAACGCATGTTTTTGGAGTTCTGGAAGAAGGGCTTTGCCTACCGCAAGGAAAGCTCGGTCAATTGGGACCCTGTCGACAACACGGTGCTTGCCAATGAACAGGTCATCGACGGCAAGGGCTGGCGCTCAGGCGCGCCCGTTGAACGCCGCAAGCTCTCACAGTGGTTTTTTAACATCACAGGAGAGGCCGAAGATCTGCTGGCGGCGCTCGACGACGGGCGCTTAAAAGGCTGGCCGGACAACGTCCGTCTGATGCAGCGCAACTGGATTGGCAAGTCAAAAGGCTTGGCGATGAAGTTTTGTTTTGCAAGCGGAACAAGTGCGCCAAAAGAGTTTGAAGACGGCGTTGAGATTTTCACGACCCGGCCGGACACGCTTTACGGCGCGAGCTTTTTGGCCATAGCGCCCGACCACCCACTGGCGCTTCATTACGCTGAAACAGACCCGGCGCTTAAAGATTTTATTGCCGAATGCCAGAAAACCGGCACCTCCGAAGAGGCGATCGAGAAGGCCGATAAGAAGGGTTACAAGCTGCCGCCGGAAATGGCGCATCCGTTTGATGATCGGAAGTTGCCGCTCTACGTCGCCAACTTTGTTTTGATGCAATATGGCACGGGTGCAATTTTTGGCTGCCCGTCCGGGGATCAGCGCGACCTCGATTTTGCCCGCAAATATGGCCTGTCCGTTCCACCAGTGGTGTTGCCGCCAGAGGCCGATCCGGCGAGCTTCACAATAGAAGATGAAGCCTATACCGGGCCCGGCACGCTCTTTAACTCCGGATTTCTGGATGGTCTGCCTACGGATGAAGCTATTACGGCCGCCATCGCCAAAGTCGAAGAAATGGGCATGGGTCAAGGACAAACCCAATATCGTTTGCGCGATTGGGGCGTTTCGCGGCAACGTTATTGGGGCTGCCCGATCCCCGCGATCCACTGCGACAAGTGCGGGATTGTACCCGTGCCGGAAAAAGACCTGCCCGTGCGCCTGCCTGATGTGGCGCCGGAAGAATTTACCGTACCCGGCAATCCGCTGGACCGCGCTGAAGACTGGAAAAATGTCGATTGCCCGACTTGTGGCGGCAAGGCCCGGCGCGAGACTGACACTTTCGACACATTCGTTGATTCATCATGGTATTTTGCCCGCTTTGCAGCCCCGCACCCGGATAAGCCGGTAGAAAAAGACGCCGCGGATTACTGGATGCCTGTCAACCAGTATATTGGCGGGGTCGAACATGCGATCCTGCATTTGCTTTACGCGCGCTATTTCTCGCGGATGATGAAAGCTTGCGGTTATTTATCCGTAGACGAACCATTTGAGAACTTGTTTACGCAAGGCATGGTGGTGCACGAGACTTATCTCGATCCAGACGACACAAAGCCTTTAAAGGACCGCTGGCTTTTGCCTGACGAAGTTGTCCTTAAAGACAACGTCTTAGTACAAGAAACCACCGGCAAGCCGGTTATTGTCGGCCCCATCGAAAAGATGTCGAAATCGAAAAAGAATGTCGTTTCACCGGAAGATATAGCGGAGAAATACGGCGCGGACGCGGCGCGCTGGTTCATGCTGTCGGACTCGCCGCCTGAACGTGATGTGGAGTGGACGGACTCAGGCGTTGAGGGGGCATGGAAGCTGATCAACCGGATTTGGGACGCGGTCGCCTCTGGTAATAACCTGTTGAAAGAAAATGATCTTTCTAAACCCTCAGAGGCCAATGACGAGGACAAGACTTTGCGCCAGGCGACTCATGGAGCGATCGACGGCGTTACGGGCGACATCGACCATTTCCGCTTCAACAAGGCAATTGCGCGGATTTATGAGTTTCTGAACGCGCTGAAAAAGGCGCCGAAGGCCAGCAATTGGGCGAGGGCGGAAGCTTTATCCGCCCTGACGCGGTTGATCGCGCCTTTCACCCCGCATCTGGCTGAAGAATGCTGGGAAACACTGGGCGGCGACGGCCTCGCCTGCGAGGCGCCATGGCCAAAGGCTGATCCGGCGTTTCTTGCCAAGGATGAGTTGGTGATTGGCGTTCAGGTCAACGGCAAGCGCCGCGCCGAAATTACGGTCGGCGCGAATGACGACAAAGAGACTGTCGAAAATGCGGCCTTGTCCGATGAGGGGGTTCAGCGCCATATTGACGGTAAGACTATTCGCAAAGTTGTTGTCGTGCCGGGGCGCATTGTAAACATCGTCGCCAACTAACCCCGGCGCCACTCTGGAAGCAGGCAGTATGAGACGTCCTTTACTCACCGCCCTAACAATGATCAGCTTACTGATCGTTTCAGCTTGTGGGTTCAAGCCAATCTACGCCACGCCGCAAGGCAAATCGGCGCCGCTCAGCCAGCTCGTAACGATTGGCGCCATCAAGGCGCCAGACACGGTTCGCCTTCAGATAACTGAAGCGTTGAACGATCGAATATCCTTAAAAGACGGGGAGACGCCGGAATATGAGCTCATTGTTGCGGTTAAGGAAACTGCGCAACAATTGGCGGTCCAGATTGATGCGACCGTAACGCGATATAATTACCGCCTCAATGCGAACTACACGCTGGTTGATCTCAAAACTGGCGAACGCATTAACGGCAAGGCGCAAGCTGTTACTTCCTACAATATCGTCAGCTCCCAATATTCAACACTCTTCGCTGAACGCACCGCTACGGAAAAAGCCGCGCGGCTACTCTCAGAAGAAATTGAACGCGATCTCCTGATCCGGTTTTCTGAAGGCTTGCTCGCCTTGCCTGACCCTGAGCCTTACATTCAGCCAGATCTCGATGGTGATCTAGAATTGATCGGAGGGGCGGAAAACACCACAGAGCCTACCGATGTCTGGCAGCAACAAAAATGACCGCCCTAAAAGGTAGGGCCATCAAAGAGTTTTTGAAAAAGCGCGACAAGAGTATCGCAGCAATTTTAATCTATGGCCCTGATGGTGGGCTGGCTCGGGAGCGCTCGACCTTGCTTGCGCGTCAGATCGTTGATGACCTTCAAGATCCCTTTAATTTCATTGACTTAAGCGATGCCGACATTAAAGCCGAGCCGGGCCGAATTGGTGATGAGGCATGCGCTTTGTCTTTCGCTGGCGGGGAACGGGTCGTCCGCCTACGAACAAATGGAGAAGCATCGGCGAAAGCGGCTGGCGCTTTTCTCGAAGGGTTGGATGGCGGGCACATCAAACCGAACGGGCTCGTCATCATAGAGGCAGGGGAGTTGCCGCCTCGCTCTGGCTTGCGCAAAGCATTTGAAAAGGCCAAACGCGCTGTCGCGCTGCCTTGTTATGCGGACGGCCCGGCTGACGTCCGCGAAATGGCGCGAGACATAGCCCGCGATGAAGAATTACGCTTCGATGAGGACGCGCTTGATCTGCTCGTCGCCGTTTTGGGGGAAGATCACGGGGTCTCGCGCGCTGAAATCGACAAGCTGATCCTTTATAAAGGCCCGGCTGCTCTAAGGTCCGGGCCAGGGACGATCACCCTGGAAGACATTCGCGCCTCCCTCGCGGGAGGGCTTGGCGGCGCTGTGGATGAGGCAACCAATGCCGCTGCTGAGGGCGCCGCGATCCGTGTTTCTTCGGCGCTTAGCAAGGCGGCGGCCGGCGGCGCAAACCCGGTAATGCTCTTACGCGCCATGCAACGCAAATTCTCACGGCTAAAGGCAGCACAAGATCATGTTGATAGTGGGGACACCCCTGCCGCCGCCATGAAGAAATTGCGCCCGCCGGTTTTCTTCGCCGAACAGCGTAGCTTTGAAGCACAGCTTTATAAATGGCGCGGCGCAAAGCTGGATAAGGCGCTTCGTATGCTGACTGATACGGAATTTGACGCCAAGACAACAGGCCTGCCGCAACGTGAACTGGTTGAGCGCGCCGCTTTGCGTCTGGCGATAATGGCCCAAAGCCAAATTAATTAAGCAAAAACAATGGCTAATTAAAGCCACGCCACTAATTTTGACGGCGCTTAGATAGATTGCGGGAGTCTGGTTTTATTTCCGTTGTTAGGCTGTTGATCCTTAGGCGGAATAATATGTAAATCGCGCTGAGGGAAGGGGATCGCAATCCCATGCTTGCCAAGGGCAGTCTCAAGCTCCCAATTATAAGCAGCGTTAACAGCTCCCGGCCGCCGCACTGCATCATCTGTCAACCAGACGACCAACTCAAAGTTCAAACTTGAATCACCAAATTCTGTAAGCCAGACTTGCGGCGCGCGCTTGGTGTTATTCATCAGTGTAAACGGCACGCTCGCCGCCGCCTCCAGAGCGGCGGTTTTAACCAGGTCTTTGTCCGTTCCGTAAGCAACGCCAAACGGCACATGTACCCGGCGATAGACCTCCCTCAACGTCCAGTTCGTCACCCGGTTGGTTATAAATTCAGCGTTGGGCACCAGAATATCGACGTTGTCATTGGTGGTGACGAGAGTGGAGCGAACATTAATCTCCTTGACCTCACCGGTAATACCGGATTCCAGATCAACGAAATCACCAACTTTCAGGGTTTTTTCCAATAAAATAATGATGCCGGCGATGAAGTTGGAGAAAATCGACTGTAACCCGAAGCCGATGCCGACGCCGATAGCGCCGGTCAGAACAGTAAGCCCCGTGAGGTCTACTTTTGCGGCGCCGAGCGCCAGCATGATCGCACCGACGATAAAAACTATCCTGACGAGTTGACCCAAAAGCCCGCGTACGGAAGGGGTCAGCTTTTCAGACTGGCTTAGTTTAGTTTGAATAAACCGGGAAGATAATGCAGCGCCCCATAGCAAAACAAGCGCGAGACCAACGGCGGAAAGAACATCAAAAACTGAGATGTTACGGGCGCTGAATGGCACAACAAGGCTATCCAGAAAATCCACAAACGGCCCGAGCAGGCGTAATACATTGAGCGCTGCGGCAAACCACGCGAGCGCCGCAATCATTCGGGACAAAAAGGGGTCGCGGATGAACGAAGAAAACAAACGAATAACGATCCACGCGTTTAAGAGACTGGCCGTAATTCGCATCAGACTGACGCCGAGGCCGCTGGCAGAATAGAGATTTACAGCGATCCATAAGATAATGACCGCGATGACAGGCGCCCCCAGCCCAGCCGCAGCTGTGAAAACCCGCGCACTCGCCGTGTCATCCGGCTGAGGCGCCTCTACTGAATTGTCTTCGTCGGCAACTTTCAAAAAAGTCCGCCGTAATGATCGGGACAAGAGCCAGCCGAGAGCGCCAGCAATCAAGATTGCACCAATCTGATAAAGCGCCTCACCGGATGAAAGCTGGTCTTGCAGGCGACCAGCTAAAGCAAGCGCCTGCTCCTTGATTGTCTCAAGGAGATTTTGAACGCGCTCAATATCCTGCTCAATCTCATCGGTCGCTCCGGGCTTATCAGAGGCGTCCTGCATTAAACGCCCGCCCCCATTAGACGGCGACAAATATCATCCAATTGGTCGAGAGTGCGGTAGTCTATAGTGATCGATCCGGCGCCTTTTTTTGAATGGTCAATGGCGACATCGAGACCAAGAATAGAAGAAAGATCACGCTCTAAAGCACGCGTATCTGAATCTTTCGACCCGGCAGAATGCTTTGTTTTTCCTAGGCTTTTTTCTCCGGCGATGGATCTCTTGCTGGATATATCGGCGTCAGATTTCTTCACCAGCTTTTCCGTCTCACGGACCGAAAGCCCTTCACTCACAACCTGACGACACACACCGTCTGGATCAGCGCTGCCTAAGAGCGCCCTTGCATGACCCATGGTGATATCACCGGCCGATAATGCGTCATGGGCGCGCTTGGGCAGCTTCAAAAGCCGCATCATATTCGCCACATGACTGCGTGACTTACCCACAGCTTTGGCAATTTCTTCTTGCGTGCGCTTATAGGTCTTCGTCAAATGTTGATAGGCGTTCGCTTCTTCAACCGGGGAAAGGTCCACACGCTGAACATTTTCGATCAGCGCGATTTCGGACGTTTCTTCATCCGTCAGCTCACGGATTATCACCGGAACATTATGAAGTTTTGCTTTTTGCGCCGCGCGCCAGCGTCGTTCCCCGGCGACAATCTCATACTTATCGCCGCCTAAAGGCCGCACCAAAATCGGCTGTAAAAGCCCGCGCGCTTTAATCGAGGCGGACAATTCCTCAATGCCGTCCTTGTCAAAAACACGCCGCGGCTGGTCAGCGTTCGGGGTCAGATATTCGATCGGCAATTCCCGTTTAGGCCCCGCTGCCTCCACAGGCGTTTTCGAGGCTTTTGCACTTGGCGCATCCCCGAGAAGAGCATCGAGCCCGCGACCTAACCCCTTGCTTTGGCTTCGTTTTTTTACTGCTGCGGCCATTTCTCGATCCTTTGATTAAGCCGCCTGGGGCCGGGCGCGTTCGCGCTGAATGACTTCCGACGCCAGTTGGATATACGCTTGGCTGCCGGGACATTTGAGGTCGTAAAGAAGCGCCGGTTTACCGTGACTGGGCGCCTCAGAAATACGCACATTGCGCGGAATAACCGTGCGATAAACTTTATCTTTTAAATGCGTGCGCACATCTTCCTCGACCTGATTGGTCAGATTATTGCGCCGGTCATGCATGGTCAGGACCACGCCTTGCAATTCCAGTTTTGTATTAATCCGTGCACGCACCGTCTCGATCGTGCGCAGTATCTGACTGAGGCCTTCCAGCGCAAAGAACTCACATTGCAACGGAATGATGACGGCGTCGGACGCCGCCAGCGCATTAACAGTCAAAAGAGAAAGGGATGGGGGGCAATCAATCAGAACATAGCTGACCGGCGCGCCCGAACTGGACTGTGAATACTCTTCTATGGCCTCAGCGAGACGATAATGACGCCGATCCGCATCAATGAGTTCGATTTCGGCGCCCGCAAGGTCAACACCCGCCGGCGCCAGGACCAGGCCGGGGATGTCTGTTTGGGTAACCGCCGCTTCCAACCGGTATTCTTCGGTCAAAACATCATAAGTCGTCACGCCGCGGTCGGCAGCGTGAACACCAAGCCCTGTTGAGGCGTT